>USHR01000133.1 GCA_900554495.1 uncultured Collinsella sp. | reverse complement strand
TCTCGAAGTTTGCAGGCACGTTACAAAAACATGATAAATCGTATCACCTCCTGCGGGTCTCTTTACCGAGTTCTGATGGGAGAAGTGAACTTTTTGGCACTAAAATTGAATATTTGCCCTGTTGACCGCGGGTGTTCTTTTTGCTAACACGCCATGCGGACACGTGTGATTACTACGACACTCCAAAACCACAGTCTGTTCGCTTTACAACATACAAACATGCGTTCGATAATAGGAGGCATGGAATATCGACAGACAGACGGCAAAACTCGGCGCGTACACAAGCAGTATGTGGACGTCGTGGCTCGCATCCTCGCGGGCGGACAGGTTGTGCCGGTTACCGTCTGCTGGGTTGACGGTCGCTGCTTTACGATTGACGAGATTGTCTCGTCTACCGGTTTTGGCCTGACGGTTCACGGCATTCGTACGGCGACTTATAAGGTTCGTTTTGGTGGACATGCGACCGAACTGTATCTGGAAGAACAGGCACGCGAGCGACCGGATGGCTCGCAGGCACACGTGATGCGTTGGTGGGTCTGGGCCTTTGATCGCACGCTCGAGGGCGAGCGCCGTAGGTAAGGACGTACGGCATTCGGGTACAATGACAGGAATCTTGTCACCTACGGTGCCGTCGCGGCGCTTTGTGAAAGGACGAAGTATGAACGATATCCAGGGCTATCAGAACGGCCTCATCGAGACCGGCGCAAGCCGCGCCAAGGAGATGTCGCCGCGCGCGTACAACCTTGTCATGTCTGCCCTGATCTTTTTGGGCTTTTGCGCCATGGGCGCCGGCGCCTATTTTACGAGCACCATGTCGTTTGCGCGCATGATGATGAGCGGCGCCGCTTTGCCGCTGGTCTTTGGCTCATTTATTTTGACCATCGTCGGCATGGTCATGATGTCGGCTGCTGCCAGCAAACAGTCCGTGGGCCTGTCACTCGTGGGCTACGTGGTCTTTGCGAGCACCTTTGGTCTGACGGCGTCGTTTGGTCTTGCAAACTACGACCTGCCTACCATTAACACCGCCTTTATCGCCACGGCCGCCATCACCTTTGTCTTTGGTGCGCTGGGCGTGACCTTCCCCAAGTTCTTCCAGCGTGTGTATGGCATTGGTTTTGGCATCCTGCTTGCCACGATTCTGGTCGAGATCGTGCTGATGTTCATGGGCGTTTCGCAGTCCATCACCGACCTGATCGTGATTGTGGTGTTCGCCGGCTTCATCGGCTACGACACCTATGTGGCAACGACGGTGCCGCCCACGCTGCCCAACGCCGTACTTATGGCATCCAACCTGTTCGTGGATATTATCAACGTGTTCCTGCGCATTCTGAACATCCTCGGCCGTCGCGATTAAAGCGCGGCATTGCGATGCTTCCTGCCGGACACGGTAAAACGATGCGAAAGGCGGTCCTTCGGGACCGTCTTTATGTGTGCGGCGGGGTATCATGGATGGGAAAAGCCGATAGCGGCAGCGACAGGAAAGGTGGCCATGTATGGCAGACGTCGACAGCAGGAACCGTAACCGCAGGTCCAACCGAGCGGGTCAGCCCAATCCCAAGCGTGAGGCACGTGCCAAGGCCGCCGAGTGCCATGTGACGGCTGTGTCCGAGGCCTGTGCCAAGGACATCGAGCGTTCGCTTGCCGGCGTGCGCGAGTTCGATGGTATGCCTGCCGGTTTTGTCGCGGCGATGAAGACCAGGGTCCAGAAGGCAGCGGCTGCTGAGGAGCAAGCTGCCGAGGACGTCGAGGCTGCCGAGGTCGAGGCTACTGAGGCTGCTGAGGTCGAGGCTGCGGTCGATGCCGAGGTGGCGCCCGAGCCCGTCGAGGAGGCCACCGAAGCCGAGCCCGCGCCTGCCGCCGAGGAGCCCGCTCCGGTCCTGCCCGAGGTCACCGTGCTCGACGCCTCTGCCACGCAGGCCATTCTGGATAACGGTCGAGGCTACGCGCAGTTCTGCGACATGGCTGTGCTTGCCTTTGCCTCGTTCACCAATCCGGGCGGTGGCTACATCCAGGGCTATCTGGGCCAGGAGGCCACGCTGTGCGCCGATTCGTACCTGTACAATGTCCTTGATAAGCAGCGTAAATGGTACGGCGAGAACCGTCGCCGCAACATCAACTGTGAGCTGTACCGCAACCGTGCGCTGGTGGTGCCCGCGGTGCGCTTCGACCGCAAGCATGTGCACGCCTATGCCGACGTAATCGTCGCCGCTGCACCCAACGCCAAGCGTGCTCGCCAGGAGTACCGCGTGAGCGACGATGCCTTGCTTGACGCCCTGCGCGACCGCATTCGCTTTGTGCTTGCTATCTGCGATGAGCTGGGCCGCGAGAAGCTCGTACTGGGTGCTTGGGGCTGCGAGAACAACGGCTTTGACGCCGAGGCCGTGGCCGAGCTCTTCCGCAAGGAGCTCGCATCGGGCGACTTCAAGGTCAAGCAGGTCTTCTTTGCCGTGCCCTCTACACGCTGGGACGAGGATTTTGCCAAGTTCGAGCACGTGCTGGCAAACTTCCCCGAGCGCAACGAGGAGTCCTATGCCCAGGTTGCCGCCCGCGCCGCAGCCGCTCGTGCCGCCGAGCAGGCCCAGGCAGCAGCCGAGGACGATGAGGACGAGGACGACTGGCGCAAGTACCTGTAAGCGGTGCGCGCGATGTGATATGCCAAGCCGACGGGAGGGATTGCTCCCGTCGGCTTTTTACGGAATGGGGAACTCAAGATGAAAAACGTTCTGTGCTTTGGTGACAGCAACACCTATGGCTATGATCCGGCGGGTATGCGCGACGGCACCGCAGTGCGCTATGCGCAGGATGTGCGCTGGTGCGGTGTGGTGCAGCGTGACCTGGGTGAGGGTTGGCATGTGATTGAGGAAGGCCTAAATGGTCGCACGACGGTGCGCGACGATATGTGCCATCTGGACACCAACCTCAACGGCATTCGCGCGCTGCCGATGCTGCTCGAAGCCCATAAGCCGCTGGACGCGATCGTGATTATGCTGGGCACCAACGACTGCAAGACGGTCTTTGGCGTGACAGCCTCCGATATCGCCCGTGGCGCCATGGCACTGATTCGCGCCGTCCGCGCGTTTGCCTGGACCGATGCCGCGCCCTGCCCACGGATTCTGCTGATGGCGCCTATCAAGATTAAGCCGCAGATCGCCGACGTATATATGACCGATTTTGACGAGCATTCCGTAGAAGCCTCGGAACATTTTGGTGAGTACTACGCGCATGTGGCTGAGCAGTTTGGCTGCGACTTTTTGAATGCCGCCGACTTTGCCGAGCCGGGCGATATCGATTATCTGCACATGATGCCCGAAGGCCACGAGAGCTTGGGACATGCCGTGGCAGCCAAGCTCCAAGAGATGCTCGGTGAGTAGCGCAGCCCCAAACCAGTACAAAAGTTTCCCTTGCGGCGGCTTGTTTCGTTGGTTTGTCTCGATCTGTAACAGCTGTAAGGCCGAAAACGGGCTAGATGTTACAGATTGAGATTATTCAGGTTGATATCGGTCGTTTGTCTCGATCTGTAACATCTAGGGTCGATTTTGCCGATCTACTGTTACAGATCGAGATTATCTTCTCGGCAGAATTTGAATGTCTCAATCTGTAACAGGTGGGCCGAAAAATGGACTCTAACTGTTACGGATCGAGATGTCTGTGGGAACCACCGCAAAGGTGTCTGTCCCCTTTGCGGTGGTTTTGGACTGCGAATCTTAGTACTGCCACATGTGGTTGACGGGGCCGGAGCCTTTGCCCATGTCAAAGCCGGCGGCGAGAGCGCCCGTTAGGTAGGCCTTGCCGGCATTGATGGCGTCGGCAAGATCCATGCCCTGCGCCAGCGCACAGGCGATGGCGGACGAGAGCGTGCAGCCGGTGCCATGCGTGTTACCGGTCTCGATGCGCTTATGGCGGAACCACGTGGTGAGCGGATCGCCCAGGTGGTTGCCCTCGTCATCGAGCGGCGCGGGCTCTGCTAGCACATCGTTGGCCTCGTTGACAAAATGCCCGCCCTTAACGAGGGACGCGCAGCCAAAGCGGCGGGTGAGGAGCATGGCAGCGTTTTGCTGCGTGCGCTCGGAATCGACCTCGTAGTCGAGCAGCGCCATGGCCTCGGGAATGTTGGGCGTGATGACGGTCGCCAACGGGAACAGGCGACGTGTGAGCGCCTCGGCGGCATCCTCGGCAATGAGGCGAGCGCCCGAAGTGGCGACCATGACGGGATCGACGACGATATTTTGTGCGTCCCAGGCACTCAGGCGGTCGGCGATAACCTCGATAATCTCAGCAGAGGAAACCATGCCGATCTTGACGGCGCTGGGTCGGATATCGTCAAAGACGGCATCGATCTGCGCCGCGACAATATCCGGGGAGACATTCTGCACGGCGGTGACACCGAGCGTGTTTTGTGCGGTGATGGCCGTGATGGCTGTTTCGGCATACAGACGGTGCGCCGTGATGGTCTTGATGTCTGCCTGAATGCCGGCGCCACCGCTGGAATCGGATCCTGCGATGGATAGAACGGCTGGTACCTTACTGTGATCCATGTTCGCTCCCTTGTCCGGTCGGATTCAAATGGGTCTTTTACCCCGCATTATAAAGATGCCCGGGCCGGCGATATGCCGAACCCGGGCGCGAGATGCAATTTTTACGCAAATGCAGGCAAATGTTCACATGTCAACAATTGACGAACACCTTGTGGCCGTTTGTGGCTCCGGTGACGAGTTAGTCCTCCATGCCGAGGTCGATCGTCGTGCCTTCGAACACCTTGTTAACGGTGCGGACGGCGCACATCTTGCCACACATGGTGCAAGTGCCCTCGGTGGCGGCAGGGGATTCCTCGTAGCGCTTCTTGCCGGTGACCGGGTCAAGCGCGCACTTCCACATGGCGTCCCAGTCGAGCTTGCGGCGTGCCTGGCCCATCTTGTCATCCATGTCGCGGGCGTGGGGCACCTTTTTGGCGATATCGGCGGCGTGTGCGGCGATCTTGGTGGCCATGAGGCCGTCGAGCACATCCTGAGCGTTAGGCAGGCACAGGTGCTCGGCTGGTGTCACGTAGCACAGGAAGTCGGCACCGGAGCTGGCGGAGATGGCGCCGCCGATGGCAGCGGTGATGTGGTCGTAACCCACGCCGATATCGGTCACCAGCGGCCCGAGCACATAGAACCTGTCTCTTATACACATCTCCGAGCCCACGAGACTAGCGCTCATCTC
>USHR01000132.1 GCA_900554495.1 uncultured Collinsella sp. | reverse complement strand
ACTGCGGGAACGGCCTATCCGCTCAATGTGTTCGGCTGAGATCGGAAATCAACCCACGTGTCGCAGCGGAGCTGATTCAGTTGAGATTGCCTGAACATTCCGCCCCTCTTTACGCCCTCGGGTATACTCAAAAGCTACTGATTCGATTTGATGCCCAGCAACAGCAGAGGGGATAGTATATGTGCGGTTTTGTCGGTTTTGTCGGTGGGACGGATAACCAATCCGAGGTGCTCACCAAGATGATGGACCGCATCGTCCATCGCGGTCCCGACATGGGCGGCCAGTTTATCGACGGCCGCGTTGCCCTCGGCTTCCGCCGCCTGTCGATCCTCGACCTGACCGAGGCTGGCGCCCAACCCATGGCCAACGAGGACGGTAGCGTCGTCATTGTCTTCAACGGCGAGATCTACAACTTCCAAGAACTCCGTTCTGAGCTCGAGGCCAAGGGCTACAAGTTCCACTGCGGCGCCGACACCGAGAGCCTCCTGCACGGCTACGAGGAGTGGGGCGAGGCCGTTCTCGATCGCCTGCGCGGTATGTACGCCTTCGTCATATGGGACAAAAAGAAGAACAAGCTTTTTGGCGCCCGCGACATCTTTGGCATCAAGCCGCTCTACTACTATCCCATGGCCGATGCGGGCGACGGCGCTCCGGGCGTGCTCTTTGGTTCCGAGATCAAGAGCTTCCTGGACTACCCGCACTTCCACAAGGCGGTCAACAAAAAGGCCCTGCGTCCGTACATGACGCTGCAGTATTCGGCAACCGAGGAGACCTTCTTCGAGGGTGTCTACAAGCTGCCGCCGGCGCACTACTTTACCGTCGATATCCCGACCGGCAAGATGAACATCGAGCGCTACTGGGATTGCGATTACTCTGCCGTCGAGAAGCCGTTCGAAGAGTATGTCGATGAGCTGGACGAAGTCGTGCACGAGAGCGTCGAGGCCCATCGCATCGCCGACGTCAAGGTCGCGTCGTTCCTCTCCGGTGGCGTCGACTCCAGCTACATCGCCGCTTGCCTCATGCCCGACAAGACCTTCTCGGTGGGCTTTGACTACAAGAACTTCAACGAGACCAACTACGCCAAGGAGCTTTCCGATAAGCTCGGCGTCGAAAACGTTCGCAAGATGATTACCGCCGACGAGTTCTTCGGTGCGCTCGAGGACATCCAGTATCACATGGACGAGCCGCAGTCCAACCTGTCTTCCGTGCCGCTGTGGTTCTTGGCCGAGATGGCCCGCAAGGACGTCACCGTCGTGCTTTCGGGCGAAGGCGCCGACGAGCTCTTTGGCGGCTACGCCTACTACGAGGACACGGTCCCGGTGCGCAAGTACAAAAAGATGGTGCCGCTGCCCATCCGTCGCGCGCTCGGTAGCCTGGCGCTGCATATGCCGTACTTCAAGGGACATAACTTCCTGGTCAAGGGTGCCGAGATCCCCGAGAAGTCGTTCCTGGGACAGGCTCTGGTATGGCCGGAGCGCGAGGTCGACGGCGTGCTCAAGCCCGAGTACAACACCGGCGATGGCGCCTTCGAGCTTGCCGCTCCCATCTATGCGCGCGTGAAGGGTCAGCCCGAGCTGGTCAAGAAGCAGTACCTGGACATGAACATGTGGCTCCCGGGCGACATTCTGCTCAAGGCCGACAAGATGTGCATGGCGCACTCGCTGGAGCTGCGCGTGCCCTTCCTGGACCGCAAAGTCATGGAGTTCGCCGAGCACATTCCCGACCGCTACCGCATCAACGAGAACGGCAACAAACAGGTACTCCGCCACGCTGCCAACAAGTCGTTGCCCGATGAGTGGGCCACCCGTCCCAAGGTGGGCTTCCCGGTGCCGATTGTCTACTGGCTGCGCGAGCAAAAGTGGTACGACTATGTCAAGGAGTACTTCACCGCGCCGTGGGCAAGCGAGTTCTTCAATACCGACGAGCTTATGCACCTGCTCGATCTGCACTTTGCGGGCAAGGGCGATTTCCAGCGCAAGATCTATACGCCGCTCGTGTTCCTAGTGTGGTACAAGCGCTTCTTTATCGACGAGGGCCAGCCTTCTGTTCAGGCTGCCTAGCCTCGGCTTACGAACGCCTGCGCGTAACGGCTCCTCCGGGAGCCGTTTTTGCGCGAGCACGTTTCAGTTACTATGAAAACCGTCCCTGCCAAATGGCTGAGAAAGGTGAAAGATGCACCATTCGGATTCCGCGACCGTGACCACGGTCGATACGCTTGCCAAGCTTCTCGATGTGTGCGGCGAGCTGCGCGCATCAGAGCAGGTTGACGAGCGTGCCGTGACCGGTTGCTCGTTTGATTCGCGCGCGGTCTCGGCAGGTGACGTGTTCTTCTGTAAAGGTGCTGCCTTTAAGCCCGCGTTTTTGAGCATGGCGCTCGATGCGGGCGCCGTCGCATTTGTGTGCGAGGAGTCGCTGGTCGAGTCTCTGGAGCCGCTGGCGCAGGAGAGCGGTGCTGCGATGCTGGTTGTTGATAGTGTTCGCACGGCCATGGCCCTGCTGCCGCCGGAGGTCTACGACCGTCCTGACCACGACGTCAAGATCGTGGGCATCACCGGCACCAAGGGAAAGACCACGGCCGCTTTTATGCTCCAGTCCATCATCAAGGCGGCGGGCGAGTCCTGCGGCATGATCGGCTCGGTGAACACCGACGATGGTATCGAGTGCTACGAGAGCACCAATACTACGCCCGAGGCCCCCGAGGTCTGGCGCCATATCGCCAACTGCCGCACGTCCGGTCGCCAGTCCATGGTCATGGAGGTCTCGAGCCAGGCGCTCAAGTACCAACGCGTCGAGAATCTGCCGTTTGACGTGGCGTGCTTCCTCAACATCGGCCGCGACCACATCTCGCCGATCGAACACCCCACGTTTGAGGATTATTTTGAGAGCAAACTCAGGATCTTTGACCAGGCAAAGACCGCCGTGGTGAATCTAGGCACCGAAGAGGTTGACCGTGTGCTAGAGGCAGCGTCGACGGCCGATCGCTTGGTGACCGTTGGCGTCGAGCATCCCGAGGCGAGCCTGTGGGCAAGCGACGTACGCATGGTCGGCTTTAGCATCGAGTTCAACTTGCATGGCCTGTGTGCCGACGAGTCCGAGACGGGGGAGAAGGTCCTGCTGGGCATCGCGGGCGACTTTAACGTGGAAAACGCGCTGGTCGCTATCGCCGCTGCGCGCGAGATCGGCATCGGTATCGAGGCTATCAAGAAGGGCCTCTCCAAACTGCGTGTGCCGGGCCGTATGGAGGTCGTGGAGTCGAAGGACGGCCGCGTGATTTGCGTTGTCGACTATGCGCACAACCAGCTTTCGTTCCGTTCGCTTTTCTCGTCGGTGAAGCGCGCGTTTCCCGCTAGCCCCGTCATTGCGCTGTTTGGCGCTGCCGGCGGCAAGGCGCAGGAGCGCCGCGAGCAGCTTCCGCGCGAGGCCGCACCGTATTCCGACCTGATGATCTTTGCCAACGAGGATCCAGCTCACGAGGACCCGATGAAGGTCTGTCGCGAGCTTGCCGAGCATGTTCCCGACGATACGCCGAACAAGATCATCCTCGACCGCGAAGCCGCTGTGCATGCGGCGTTCAAGGCGGCGCGCGAGGAGTACGTCAACCCCGATGCTCCCACCATTGTCTTGCTGCTGGCAAAGGGTGACGAGGAGCTCATGCACGTGGGCGACGAGTTCGTGCCCATCGAGAGCGACCTTTCGTTGGCCAATCGCCTGATCGATGTTACCCAGTTTGACTAATGAACCATGATGGCGGCGGCGCCCTGAGTGCGCTGTCGCCATAAGCGTGTTCCCTCAATCAAAACATGCCGTCCAAGTCCAAACCCTTCTACGTAAACGGAGTAACCATGTCCCACAATACCCTGCCGACCGTTGCCGAGCTTTCGGGCGAGAT
The DNA here is from genome assembly GCA_900554495.1 of uncultured Collinsella sp. Classification (GTDB taxonomy): domain Bacteria; phylum Actinomycetota; class Coriobacteriia; order Coriobacteriales; family Coriobacteriaceae; genus Collinsella. The sequence continues at coordinate 1,328 of USHR01000132.1, read as the reverse complement.
GCGCGAGCGCTTGGCCACGGTCAAGTACGTCTTTACCGATCTGGATGCCACGATGCTTGCACCCGGCTCGTGCGTGCTACGCGACAACGACGGCAACCCCTCGACCAAACTCGTCGAGGCCGTCGTGGCGCTCGCTCGCGCTGGTATTCAGGTGGTTCCCACCTCGGGCCGCAACCGTACCATGATCCACGAGGACGCGCGCGTGCTCGGCCTCAACTCCTACATCGGCGAGATGGGCGGCCTGGTCATGTACGACCTCAAAGCCAACGATTGGGAGTATCTGACCGGCGACATGCCCTACGACCCCTCTTGCGGCCTCACGCCGCACCAGGTGATCGAGCAGACCGGCGTGTGCGAGAAGATCCTCGCCCGCTGGCCGCACAAGATCGAGTATCACAACGACATGTCGACCGGCTACAAGTACCGTGAGGTCACCGTCGGCATGCGCGGCGATGTGCCCGACGATGAGGTTCAGGCCATCCTGGACGAGGCCGGCTGCGGTCTGATCTGGGCTTGCAACGGCCATCTGACGCATCTGTCCAAGCCGACGACGCTCGAGCTCGATCGCGTCGAGGACGGTCGCGCATTCAATATCAACCCCGCGGGCCTCAACAAAGGCGTCGCCATTGCGCGCTTCTGCGAGCACCTGGGGATCGAGCGCGAGGAGACACTCGCGCTCGGCGACTCCGAGTCCGACTTCTACATGGCCGATCACGTGGGCACGTTCTGCTTGGTCGAGAATGGCCTGACGAGCGCCGGCGCGCCCGAGTTCCTGGCTGCTTGCGAGAATGCTTTCGTTACGCGAGGCAAAATTGTCGACGGTTGGGCGGCGACGGCAGAGCTGCTGGTCGCGGCGCGTTCGTAGCGCGCCGCCGCCGCACTTGGACATGTCTTTTCGAGAGAGACTGGTGAGGTAATGTCCGATATCGAGAATTCGGCAGGCGACACGCGCCCGATTGGCGTGTTCGATTCTGGTTTGGGCGGTCTGACGGTTGCGCGCGCCATCGCGACGGCGCTGCCGCACGAGTCCGTCTACTACTTTGGCGACACCAAGCGCTGTCCCTACGGCACGCGTACCGAGGATGAGGTGCGCTCGTTTGCGTTGCAGGCGGGTCGTTGGCTTTCGAAGCACGACGTCAAGATTATGGTCATCGCCTGCAACACGGCGACCGCTGCGGCCTTGCGTCTGGCCCAGCAGGTGCTCGACGTTCCCGTGATCGGCGTGATCGCGCCGGGTGCCCGTGCGGCAATCAACAGCACCCGCTCGCGTCGCGTGGGCGTGCTCGCCACCAACCTCACCATTCGCTCGGGCGCCTACACGCGCGCCA
>USHR01000131.1 GCA_900554495.1 uncultured Collinsella sp. | reverse complement strand
AAGCCCACCAGGTTATAGGCGGTCTTCTCCTTGTTCTCGGCACGCAGCTGAATCGCCGCCCAGGGGCGACGTCCGGTTCGCGGGTCGGTGAGGCCGACGGGCTTCATGGCGCCAAAGCGGATAGCATCCTTGCCGGTGCGGGCGACTTCCTCGGCAGGCTGACAGGCTTGGAACAGGTCGCCACCCTCAAAGTCCTTGAGCACCACGCGGTCGGCGGTGGTGAGCGCCTCGATAAAGGCCTCGTACTCCTCCTTGTTGAGCGGAGCGTTGAGATAGTCGCCGCTCCCCTGCTCCTCGTAGCGCGACTGCGAGAACAGCACATCCATATCGAGCGTAGAGGCATCGACGATCGGAGCCGCGGCATCGAAGAACGCAAGAGCGTCGCCGCCGACGAGTTTCATGACCTCTTCGCTCAGCGCCGGCGAGCACAAGGGGCCGGCAGCAATGACCACGTGACCCTCGGGAATCTGCGTGACCTCGCCGTGAATGATCTCGATATTGGGGCGGGCGGCAACCTCGGCCTCGACAAACTCGGAAAACTTGACGCGGTCGACCGCCAGGGCGCCGCCAGCGGGAACGGCCGCACGATGGGCGCAATCGAGCAGGACTGAACCCATGCGCTCGAGCTCGGCTTTTAGTAGGCCAGCAGCGGAATCTGGACGGGTCGACTTAAACGAATTGGAGCAGACGAGCTCTGCCAGGTGATCGGTATGGTGGGCCGGGGAGCTCACCTGGGGGCGCATCTCGCACAGCTTTACGGCAAACCCGCGGTCTGCCAGCTGGATCGCGCATTCCGAACCCGCCAGACCGCCACCGATAACCGTCACCTGATCGAACTGCATCTGCAAACACCTTTCTAATTGACACGTTTTCCATTGTGACCGAAGGGCGTCTGGGCGTGAAGAGCAAACTTGGAGGGCGCATACCTTCCATCCATCATGCGCTCGATAAGGCCCTCGAGTTCAAGCGAACCCAGGAGTTTGAGTACGCCGACAGCATCGAGCGAGACGAGCGCCGCGATGTCGTCGACCTTGAGCGGAGAGGCGATGAGCGCATGCATCACGGTCTGCTGTGTTGGATTCAGGTCGGCAATGCCGGGAGCATCGGGGCGAGAGTAGCGCAGGGTGCCGTAGATGCGTGAGATAGCCATCTCGATAGATTCCTCGTCGATGATGCAGCAGGCACCGTTCGCAATGAGGTAATTCGTGCCACGCGACTCGGGCGATAGGATCGACCCCGGCACGGCAAGAAGTTCGCGCCCCAAATCCATAGCAGCCTCGGCTGTAGAAAACGTCCCGGAAGGCATACCCGCCTCGGATACAAAGAGGGCTTGCGACAGGGCCGCGATCACGCGATTGCGGCGCGGAAAGGCAAACTTGCGCGGCCCCATGCCCCACGGAGAGATCGACACGACCGCGCCACCCATATCGAGCGTGCGTGTAATAAGCCCCGCGCTCGAACGCGGGTAGACCACGTCGGCGCCCGTCCCCAGCACCACGACGTGTTTGCCGCCGGCGTTGACCGCAGCCCAACCCGAGGCCTGGTCACAACCGACCGCGCCGCCCGAAACTACCGTCACTCCCGCCTCGACCGCAACCTTTGCCGCAAGCTCTGCCACGGCAAGACCATACGGCGAGGCCTTTCGCGCGCCGATGATGGAGAGCGCGGGCGTCGAAAGCGCCTCGGGGTTGCCGCGCACATAGAGCGTCTGAGGTACATCAGAAAGCTCCAAAACGGTCTCGGGATACAACGCGTCACCTGGATGCAGCTCGAAGGTCCCCTCGGCCATCATTGGTCCCTCCTTCCCTGGTACATCGCCGCCTCGAGCACGTGGTCCTGCGTCACCTGCTCGCTCTCGGCGACGTCGGCGATTGTACGCGCGATACGCACCAGGCGCACGATGCCGCGACCCGTAAGATGCGTGCGCTTCGACAGGCCGAGCACACACTTCTCCGCCGCATCATCGAGCTCAAAGGTCGAAACGACGCCGTCAATGGACCGCGTCTCGTCATCCTCGGCCTCGGCATCCGCATCGTCCATACGGGATTCGCGCCAAGCGCGAAAAGCGCGACCGCGCACAACGTAGTCACGTAACTCGGCCGACGACATACCCTCCGCGCCCTCGATAATCACCTGGGGATCGGGACGGGTCACATCGATCATCATGTCGATACGGTCAGCCAAAGGACCGCGCAGCTTTGCCCGATAGCGCTCGACCATCGATGCCGAGCAGCGGCACGGAACCTCGCGATCGCCCAAAAAACCGCAGGGGCAGGGATTGCTCGCAGCCAGCAGCTGAAAGCGCGACGGAAAGGTAAAGGCCCCGTCGACGCGTACGATCCTCACGTAGCCGCGTTCGATGGGCTGACGCAGCGTCTGCAGTACGCCCGTGGGAAACTCGGCAAGCTCGTCCAAAAAGAGCACGCCGCCATGAGCTAGGCTAATTTCGCCCGGATGTACTGGACGTCCGCCGCCGATGAGGCCCGCGGTCGAAATGCTGTGATGCGGCCTGCGGAAGGGCCGGTGCCCCGCCAACAAGCCATCAATGTTCTCACCCAAAACCGAATGGATGCACAGCGCCTCCTGTTGATCCTCAACGGAAAGCTCGGGCAGGATGCCGGTCATACGACGCGCGAGCATCGTCTTGCCCGATCCCGGGGACCCGATCATAAGCAAACCGAGCTCACCCGCTGCCGCCAGTGCCATGCCGCGTTTGGCAACCTCCTGCCCCAGCACGTCGGCATAGTCGAGTTCGGGCTCAAAAGTAGCCTCCACACCCTCGGAATCCAGATAATGCCGCGCGGCATCGCCCATACCATGAGCAAGCTGAGACAAATGATCTATGAATCCGCAATCCACGCCCGCGAGTGGCACATGCTGGTCTGATCTGCCGGCGATAAAAGACAGCCCCATGTCGCGAGCCAGCAGCTGAAACGCCACCTCGCCCTTGACAGGAAGCACCGTACCGTCCAAGCCAAGCTCACCGGCGATAAGACAACGATCGAGGTTGTCGCGGGGAATCTGACCATCGGCCGCCAATACCGCGATGGCGATGGGAAGATCAAAGCCGCTACCGGTCTTGCGAATATCGCCAGGTGCCAGATTGACCGTAATGCCCGAGCGTGGGATCTCGAACCCGGCGGAGCGCATCGCACAGCGAATGCGACCACGCGACTCCATCACCTCCATACTCGGGATGCCGAGCATCTGAATGCCCGGAACGCCGCCGGCAAGCGAGACCTCGACCGTGACGTGAATCGCCTCGACGCCGCGAATGCAGGCCGCGTGAACGGCAAACGTCTCGAACGCCATCACGACACCTGCCAATCGAACGCGTTGTACTGATGCTCGATCTCGGCGATATGCCCGCCGCGAATGGTGACACCCACGGCATCGAAGCGAATCGCCTTGAGCGGATAATGCTCCATGAGATAGCAACTTGCGATGCGGCGGTAGCGGCGTTGCTTTTGGGCGTCCACGGCCTCCTCGGGAAAGACCCGCGTGTTGCAATCCAGGGCGACGCGTCTGGTCTTGACCTCGGCCATAACCACGACATCGTCGAGCTCATCGAGCAGCACCAGATCGGCCTCGCCCTCGGTGCAACGATAACCCTGCTCCAGCAAGGTGTAGCCGCGCTCGTTAAAGTAGTCGATGGTGATCAGCTCGCCCAGCATACCCAGCTCGCGGGGACTGAGTCCCTTGATAAACTCGGGCTTCATCGCCCCGCAGTCGAGCTCGCCGTTTTCCCAACGTTCCTTGAGCTGCTGCGTCTTGCTCTTTTTGCTTGCGGCACTCATGGGGTCTCCTTTCCCGCACACTGCATTGCCCCGATGATGAGGGCACCTTTCATGCGGGTAAGTACCGGAAGCAAACCAAAAGCTGACCAAATGCCGACAAAAAACGGGCCGTACGCAGCAATGTTGTTGCATACGGCCCGCTACCAGCAGGTTTATATAACCCCAGGGGTCCCTGTTTCCACAATTGACCTAGAAAAGGCGCTCAGTCTGCAGAAAATTTCCGCAAAAGCTCACGCGGTGCAGAGGACAAAGTCCATGTTTGCGAATGGCCTCGATATGCTCGGGGCTTGCATAGCCCTTCGACTCGGCCAGATGGTACTCGGGATACTCGGCGTCGTACTCGACCATCATCTCGTCACGCGTCACCTTAGCCATGATGGACGCCGCGGCGATACAGGCGATTTTGGCATCGCCCTTCACCACGTCGCGCTCGTTGGGAACGGCGCCCAAGGGGTTACCGTCCATAAGCACGCAATCGGGCTCGAGCCCCGTATCGGCCACGGCGCCCGCGACGGCAGCGCGGATGGCGCGGGCCATGCCCATCTCATCGATATCCGCGGGAGCGATATGGCAAAAACCGATCGCCGTCGCCACCTCGGCAATCTTCACTGAGAGCAACTCGCGGCGCGCCGGCGTGAGCTTTTTGGAATCGTTGATGCCCCAGACGCGCGGCTCCATAGGAAGGCAGACAGCGCATACCGTCAAAGGACCGGCCACCGATCCGCGACCCACCTCGTCGACACCAACGACCACTCCATCGCCGCCAAGCTCATGCATAAGCTCGTACATGTCATTGACGCGCTCGCGCTCGGCAAGCTCTTTGGCATGGCGTTTGAGGGCGCGTTCGCAAGCCTTGATCACCTGCTGGCGCGGGTCCTCGCGATAATGCTCCACGAGGGCGGGAATCTCCTCAAACGTGGCGCTCGCCAACTCACCGGCAACCTGCGATGCCGAAACCGAGCTCGTCATGTTGGCCATACCAGGCCCTCCTTGCATGCAAATCAGATAAAAAGAAGGGCCACCCGAAGGTGACCCTTGTGTCCAAACGAGTGGACAGACGCTGCGATCTTCTTAGCGCTTCTCGGGGATGCGAGCAGCCTTGCCCACCTTGTCGCGGAGGTAGTACAGCTTGGCGCGACGGACGCGACCATGACGAACGACCTCGAGCTTGGCGATCTTGGGGCTGTGAAGCGGGAAGGTACGCTCAACACCGACACCGAAGGACATCTTGCGGACGGTGAAGGTCTCGCGGGCACCGGCGCCGGCCATGCGGATGACGTCGCCCTGGAAGACCTGGATGCGCTCGCGGTCGCCTTCCTTAATGCGGTAGTGAACCTTGACGTTGTCGGCGACGCGAACCTGAGGAATGTCCTCGCGGATCTGCTGACGCTCGATTGCGCGGATGTAATCCATGTGCAATTCCTTACTCTTCTAGAGGTGCCGTACCACC
>USHR01000130.1 GCA_900554495.1 uncultured Collinsella sp. | reverse complement strand
CTCTTCAGACATAACGTACTCCAAAAGTTAGGTACCTAAATAAGATTGATATCCCACTACTTCTTCTTGTGCGGACGCGGCTTCTTCTCTCGACGAGTGACCTCAACCTGCAGCGGAGCGTTCTTAAGACGCTCCTCCTCATCGGCCTTCGCCTTGTCGATGACCTTCTGCGTCACAAAAATCTGCTGGATAACCTGCCAAGCAGACGAGACGTCGTAGTACAGCAGAACACCAACGGGAAGGCTCCAGCCCATCCAAAGCATCATGACCGTCATGACAACGGCCATCATACGCATGCTCTGAGCCTGCTGGCCGGTCTGGTTGCGCGACATATAGAGCTGCGGAATCAGGGTCAGGACGGCGAACAGGATCAGGCAAACCAGCGCAGGCAGTGCAACCATAAAGCCATCGGCAAAGGAAGCACTCGGCGTGGTGGTCAGGTCGGGCAGGATGTTGAAGAACGAGAACGTGCCGTCGTTAAAGTACTGCGGCAGGTTGCGCAGCAATGTAAACAGGGCGAACAGGATAGGCATCTGAATCAGCAGCGGCAGACAGCCAGCCATGGGGTTGAACTTGTTCTCGCTGTAGAACTTCTGCATCTCCTCGGCCTGACGCTGGGGATCGTCGGCATAGCGCTCCTGGATCTCGAGCATCTTGGGCTGCAGCACCTGCATGCGAGCCGTCGACTTGGTCGACTTGAGCATGAGCGGCGTCAGCAGCAGACGGATGATGACCACCAGGATGATGATGGACAGGCCCCAGTCGACCGCAAAGGTCTGGATGAGCTTGAGCAGCTCGAAAAGGATGTTAACGATCCAATCCCACATGTAAGTTTTCCTCCGATAGCGAGTGCCCGCTAGGGCACAGGGTCATAACCGCCGACGTGCAGGGGATTGCAACGAGCGATGCGCCTCACGGCAAGCCAGCAGCCTCTCAAAACACCGTGCTTCTCAATCGCCTGGATGGCGTATTGCGAGCACGTTGGGTAATAAATGCAGGCGTCAGGCAATAAGGGCGAAATAACCTGTTGATATATGCGAATAGGAGCGATGGCAACACGTCGCAAAACGTGATTGCTCATCGCTCCTCCCCGGCAACGCCGGCGCGCTTCATAAGCGAACGCAACGCCTTGTCCATCTCCTGCGGCGAGGAAACCCTCGTCTTGGGAGTCGCGAACAAGATGATGTCATAACCCGCAACGGGAAATCCACAGCTGCGGGCGGCCTCGCGCATCACACGCTTAGATCGGTTGCGCACCACAGCACAACCGAGTCGTTTAGCACCAACGAAGGCGACCCTTCCGGAGTCGCCTTCGCCAACCGATTCACATATGGTCATTCGAATCAGAGGGTGATTGAAACGACGCCCCTGACTGAACACATGCTCGAAATCTTGCCGAGACTTAATAGTCTTCATGCGAGATGTGTGTATCGCTGCTAGACAGTGAGACGCTTGCGGCCCTTGGCGCGACGACGGGCGAGCACGGCACGACCACCCTTAGTGGCCATACGGGCACGGAAGCCATGGGTCTTGGCACGCTTACGCTTATTAGGCTGATACGTACGCTTCATCTTAAGTTCCTCCTGCTGCATTTCGAGTGTCCGCGGGGACGCGGACGCAGATATAGACACGTGAGCTTGAAGATTGTAGGGAAATCAATGTTCAAATGTCAAGAAATCAAAGGTAAAAGGTTGCGCAGTTCACACGGTTCCCCCATAAGCACAACCGAAATTTGCGCCTCATGGCAACCTTTCACGATATTTCATCGAGTTTTCAACAGGTCATGTTGGCAATGTTGAGAACTTTTCACCCGTTTTCCAAAGTTTTCAACAAGTTTTGAAAAGTTGTCGAAAGATGAGAAACGTTGCACGGTGAGCTACTATTTGTTCGAAACCTTTTGAAAGATTGCGAGCGGCATGTCTGACGACTTTTACACCATGGTCGATTCCGGAGACCCGGCACCCGGCAACGAGCACATCACCGGCGTGCGCGAAGAGCGTGCGGAAGGCGAGCAGACGACCACGCAGGCGCCAAAAGCCATGTACGCCGCGCGCATCGCCGTCTATGACGACATGCTGTCGACACCGCGGGTGATCGTCATTGATCCGCAAGATGTCCGCACGTATTTGGAAGAGACGACCAACACCGTCTACCAGTGCATGAAAGAACAAGGTGGCCATATCTCGCTCATGGTCATCCGCGAGATTGTCGAAAACTTTATCCACGCACACTTTGCCGAGCCCATCATCTCGATTCTGGACGGCGGAGACACCATCCGCTTTGCTGACCAAGGACCCGGCATCGACGACAAGGAACGTGCTTTCGACTTTGGCGTTACCAGCGCAAACAGCAAGATGAAGCGCTATATCCGTGGAACCGGAGCAGGGTTTCCCATGGTGCAGGAGTATTTGGAAAACGCCGGCGGTGCCGTATCCATCGAGGACAACATGGGCAACGGCACCGTGGTTACGGTAAGCCTGAACCCTAAACGCGTGCAGGAAATCGAGCGTGCCGGCGGACGCGGCGCTGCCGTGCGGCCCGAGACGGAGCAGCCCACATATCCCCTGCCGGGAGCGTTTGCGCAGCAGCCCGTGGCAACGCAGCAGATGCAGCCCCCCGTGGGACAGATGCAGCAGCCCGGAATGCTTCCCACACAAGAACCCCAGGCGGCATCTATGTCGATGCCGCCAAACATGCCAGAGGCCATGCCGCTGGCTGATCAGGATGCAGCAGCAATGCAGCAGGCGACGGGGGCGCCGGGTGGCCAGCAAATGGGCTATCAGCCGTACCAACAGGGATATCCATATCAGCAGATGCCGCCACTGGGGTATGGCCAGCAGTTCCCGCAGCAGTACCAGCAGGGATATCAGCAGCCGTACCAGCAGATGCCGCAGCAGCAGTACAACCCCTGGGCCCAGCAGACGCCTCCGCAGCCTTACCAACAGTGGCCTCAAAGTTTTCAACAGCAAATGCCGCCGACGCAGAGTTCTCAACAACCAGCAGCTCAAATGATGTATCCTAATGCAGTAAATCAGTATGCACAGCCACAACCGGACGTGTTCGTAAGCGATCGCGGCAACGCCGCGCTGGGCTATCTGGCGCAAAATCAAGCGTGCGGCGCAACCGATCTTGCGAGGGCGTTTGGAAACTCGGCCCCCACTTGGTCACGCACGCTCAATGACTTGGCGCAGGCCGGCTTGGTCATCAAGCATGGCCAGAAATACCATCTGACCGAACTCGGCGCCGCTCGCGTGCGAGCTCAGAGCTAAAGAACGGGAGAGACAGTGGACGAGGAAGCAAGCATCATCCTGGGGGATGCCATCGCCTTTTGCCAGCGCGACGGCCAAGATGCACGCCTCATCAACATGCTGGGGCAATCGCGCGCCATAAGCCTGACCGAAGATACGCTCACGATCGAGGCCCCCTCGCGCTTTGCCATCGCGCAGCTCAAAAAGCATCAGCCGACTATTGAGGCCTATCTGGAAGAAATCGCCTTTGCACCGATTGCTCTCGACATCGTGGCACCGCAAGGCGCCGCGACGGAATCCGCTGCCGCCACGGCGCCCGCCACGGCTCCCGCTGCTTCCCCGGCGGTGCCGGCCTCCGCAGGCGCTGTGCCGACAATCGAGCACCAGCACAGCGATGTTTCCCGTGAAACAATGGCACCGTTGACGAGCGCGGCGGCGACGTCAACGAACGCACCCGTCACGCACATGCCCATCGCTCACGACGCAGCGGCGGGCGCGGATTCGGGCATTGCAATCAAGAACACGCTCTCGGCCGACGATTTTCGTCGCATGATGAACCAGATGAAGGGCGGAGCGCCGACTAAATCCACGCAAGCTGCGGCCCCCGCTTCACCCATGCCAGCACCGACCGTGCCGGCCGAGCAGAATACGGATGGAGCCCCGCTCGCCGCGAACTCAAAATTTACCTTTGAGAACTTTGTCTACGGCCCCGAGAACAGCCATGCCTATCGCTCGGCACTCAAGTTTGCCGCCCTCGCGGACGAGCGCGGCACATGCACATCCCTGTTCATCTATGGCAAATCGGGGCTGGGCAAGACCCATCTGCTGCTCGCCATCAAAAACGAGCTCGCCGAGAAGTCGCCCGAGATCAAGGTCAAGTATGCCAACTCCCAGGCATATCTGGACGACCTGATGACCGAGTTCGACCGTCAAAAGAAGAGCAACGCCCCCATCATGCAGGCGTACCACGGCGTGGACGTGCTCATCATCGATGACATCCAAAACATCATCGGCAAGCGCGCGAGTGTGGACTACTTTTTCCAGCTCATGGACGAGTTCATCCGCAACAACAAGAAGGTCGTCATCGCGGCAGACCGCGCCCCCAAGGACCTGAGCATGGACGAGCGTCTGACCAGCCGCTTCAACGCCGGAATGCTCTGCCTGGTCGCAGAGCCCAGCTACGAGATGAAATACAAGATCTTGCAGCGCTATTACGAGAACACCATCGTCGCCGCTCCCGAGGCGGGCGACGACTCACTGCTGGCGGCCTATGGGGGCGACGGCGGACACCTGACCGACGAGCACTTTAAACACATGGCCGAGGTCTCGGGCACCAACATCCGCGAACTCGAGAGCTTTTGCGAGCGCTGCGCCGGCGAGGCGGGCGACCGTGAGCGCGAGGGCGGGGAGCTCACCTTTGACGATATCGACGCCATCGCCAGCCAGTACTTCGACACATCGGCCAAAAAGATTAACGTCCAGACGGTTCAGTCCGTCATCGAAGAGCAGTACGGCGTGACGCACGAGGAGCTCATCGGCCCGCGTCGCAACGCCAATATCGCCAAAGCACGCCATATCGCTATCTACCTGGCCATCGAGATGTGCGAAATGACGACCACGGCGGTGGGCGCCGAATTTGGCAACCGCAACCACTCGACCGTCAGCACGAGCTACAAAAAGGTCCAGAAGATGATCCAGGAAGACCGCACCGTCACCGAAGACCTCAAGTCGCTGCGCGATAAAATTACACTGCGCTCGTAGGGAAATAGAGACACCTGTTGAAAACTTGTCGAAACCACGGGCATAAGGTGTCTAAAACCCAACCCGCGGTGATGAAAAGTTTTGCGCAGGTTTTGAACGTGGAAAACCACCCCTGTTGCACACAGGCTGCTGTCGATTCTCTTTCTGGGTCTGACCTGCGTCTTTGGGAGTAATCAACAGTTTCGTCAGTGCTATTACTATTATTAAGATATTTATATCTATAGAAAGGTATTAAAAGATGAAGTTC
>USHR01000129.1 GCA_900554495.1 uncultured Collinsella sp. | reverse complement strand
CGAGATGAGCGCTAGTCTCGTGGGCTCGGAGATGTGTATAAGAGACAGGATATGGCATCAATCGCGGGACGCTATGCCTTACGTGCCTCCAATGAGGATCTCCCAATTGCGTCTCGGAAGGAAGCTGCAGGCGTGGGTCTGCTTCTTCGCGACGCCCTGGGTGTCTTCGACGACATCCAGCTTGCGCGTTCTGCTTTCGGCAAGATCGAGCTTGCGGATGGGGAGGCCCCCTCTATTTCCATTTCACATGGCGGAAGCGTGGCCGTCCTCGCTGTTTCCGATGTTGCTCGGTCGGTCGGAGGACCTATTGGCGTGGATATCGAGGCGATCGATGAGATTGCTCCCGTTGCGGTTGAGCGTATGGTGAACGACGACGAGCACGCGTGGATTAACGCTGCCCCCAATTTGCAAGAACGCAATCTTCGCCTGAGCCAGACGTGGACGCGCATCGAGGCCATCCTCAAGGCTGAAGGCGTCGGGTTTTCGATTGACCCTCGCAAAGATGGTATGCCCTGCGGATGGAATACTTCGTCGGTGACATACGGTCGCTGCGTCATCTCTTGTGCGGCGCGCTCTATGCCTCGTATCGTCCTCAAGGAGTACACCTTTCGGGTAGCATAGGAGCCAATCGCCAATAGGGGAGGCCGCTATGTCACTGAACGCTCAAAACGATATCGCTTCACGGATCGAGGATGCCGTCTTTGAACTTATGGCGACAACTCCGGTGCAGTCGATTAAGGTGGCCGAGGTACTTCGCCTTGCCCATACATCCAAATCGACGTTCTATCGCTGTTATCGCTCTGTCGATGATGTGGTTAAACGTTTTGAAGATGAACTGCTCCAGAATATGCAGGACATCAATGATGTTGCGCTGGAGGCTCGTTTTGGCGATGCGCAGCTGGACCCTACGCCCACGATGATCAAGCGCATGGAGATTCTCCAGGCTAATCGCTCGAAAGTTTTGGCGCTTAACAGCGATAACGGCGATCCCGTGTTTGCTCACAAGGCGACGATCTTTATGCATGACTATTTTCGCAATCGGCTTCGCTCGACATTTTCCGATGAAACGGACCTCGACCTGTATCTAGCCTTTGCGCTTGCGGGTCACCATAACCTCATTCAGTATTGGCTCGAGGCCCGGCCCGACCTTGAGGCGCGCACCGTTGCCGCCGCCCTCAATCGCATGTTCTACGCACCGCTCTTTGTCGACGATGCATCGCGTCATTGGCACCCACGTATTCCCGATTTTGAAAAGCCGCTCGGGTGAACGGCTGGTTTTTAGGGATGAACGGTTGCGTAGGTTGCGGATTCAGAGCAATCCAGCCCTATGAATCGATTTAAGTATGGCCATTTATCTGCTATTTGGAACGTCTAGCCCCGATGTGTCCCATATGATGGGACACATCGGGGCTTTTTGTCTCACGCGTCTCGTTTAACCCCTCGTAAACTAAAGCTACGTTCAAAAGAATCACTGCAGTAGTTCAACGTGTGACGGCACAGAAAAGCCGCGAGCGCTCTCTCACCTTCGCTCGCGGCTGGACTGCGCCATCATTCCGTACACCTTCACATGATTAGGATGTGATATTCAGTGGTTACGCTCGGAAAGAACATGCGCAGCGTCTCGATTGTAGGCGTAGGCTGCACCCCGTTCAAGGATTTTGAGGAGCATCCCGAGACCCAGGGTATTGGCGAGGGCGAGGCGTTTGGCTATGCGGCCCTCGAGGCAATTGCCGATGCCGGTCTTGAGCCCCGCGATATCGACTTTTTCTATCACGGCAGCGCCAATCCGTATCTCGTTGGCGATTGCATTACTCCCAACATGCAGGTTGCCGATTGGTTTGGCGTTCGTGCCAAGGGCTCCGTCCATCATTCCGAGGCTTGCTGCACGGGCTACGTCGCCCTTGAGCAGGCCGTGATGGCAGTCGCCTCCGGTGCCTACGATGTTGTCCTTACGGGTGCCTGCGATCTGGCTTCGACGCTTCCCGTTGAGCATATGCCCTCCCATATCCGTCAGGACTTTACGCTCGACGTCATGATTCCCTCGCTCGATAAAATCTATGACCGCGCTTATGGTCGCCCGCTCGATGGCGCCTTTGGCGTGTCGTTCGACAACTGGATCAACGAGTATTCGATGCAGTACGACCTTACCGCCGATCAGATCGATGACGCCCTGAACGGCCTTACCAAGAGCCTTCGCCGCGGTGCCGTCCTGAATCCCCTTGCCTGGTACGAGACCACGGTCGAGGAGGACGCGAAGGCAGCTGGGTTCGATACCGCCGACGAGTATCTCAAGAGCATGTACAACCCGCGCGTTACGCAGTACCTGCGCGTTACCGGCTTTGAGAAGAAGTGCGACGGTGCCGCTGCCGTTGTCGTGATGCCCACGGAGAAGGCCAAGGCCATGGGTGTCCCGTATGCACCTATTGAGGTTCTGGGCACGGGTGCCTCTGCCGTCGAGGCCGGCCTGCTTCACAACGAGCACTGGGCTACCGAGCTTGCCGCCAAGCAGGTCTATAACCTTACCGGCGTGAGCCCCGACGAGATCGACCTGTTTATGTGCAATGACTTCTTCCTGGCTTCCGAGATCGTCTCGGCCGAGGAGTGCGGCTATATTCCGCGCGGCGAGGCTTGGAAGTACGCGATCGATGGTCGCACCGCCTTTGACGGTGATAAGCCCATCAACCCGCATGGTGGCCGTTGCAACTTCGGTCACGCACATGGCGCATCCGGCATCGCCGATATCGTCGAGGCCGTTAAGCAAATGCGCGGCGTCGCCGGTGCCACCCAGATGAAGAAGGTTCCCGAGACGGCCTTCCTGCGCGGTTTTGGCGGTTCTCAGAACGTGCGCTGCCAGATCCTTCGTACCGTCGCGTAGTCGACCGCGGTTTTCGATTTCCCATAAGGAGTATTCTCATGCAACTCAAAGATATGGAGCCCGTGGTCAAGAAGTTCTACACGGGTCTTGAAGAGGGCATCTATTGGGCGCGCCAGTGCCCCGAGTGCGGAGCCGTCGAGTTTCCGCCCCACCTTGCCTGCAATGCCTGCGGCTACCACAAGACCGACTGGGTCCAGGTTTCCGGTCACGGCCGCCTGATCGATTTTACCCTGCCTGGTCCGCAGAACGACAAGCCCTACCTCAAGGAGTATGGCAAGTACGCCTACGGCGCCGTCGATATCGACGAGGGTTCTCAGTACACCTACGTCATCTACGGCATTACCAAGAAGAAGGCCCCCGAGATTCGCGCCAAACTCATGGCGGGCGAGACCGTTGGCGTCCATGCCAAGGTCATCGACCGTCCGGGCTACAAAGAGCTCACGTTTGAGCTTGACGACTAGGTTTTCACCCCTTTTAACAATTCGATTCCTCTCTTAGGCCACGGCGGGACCCATGTCTCCAGCCCGCCGTGGCCGCCCCTCTTTTTATCTTAGAAAGGCACCATCATGAACGAAGAACTCACTCAGCAGATCTGCGATTTTGCCAAGTCCGCTTACAACTATGACGGCGATGTGACTCCCGAGACGACGTTTGAGACCCTGGGCAAGGGCTCGATGAAGATGATCGCGCTGACCTCCATGATCGAGAACGAGCTCGATGCCGAGGTCCCCGTTCGCGAGGTCATGGTCATGAAGACCGTCGGCGAGCTTATCGAGCGCACTGCCGAAGAGATGGAGTAACTGCCATGGACCTGCTGCAGACCCTGCGCGAGCAGGCTGCCGCCAAGCCTATGCGCGTTGCTTTTCCCGAGGGCGAAAACGAGACCATGATGCAGGCGGTCGCAAAGATCGCCGCCGAGCATCTTGCCGAATGTGTGCTGGTCGGCGACGGCGGCAAGCTCAAGGAGCTTGCCGATGAGCGCGGTATCTCCCTTGACGGCATCGAGATTGTCGATGTGACCGACGAGGAGGCGAACGCCGCCTGCTGTGAGCGCTACCTTTCGCATCCTGATTGCAAGTTTAAGCCCAAGGGTGCCGCGCGCCGTATGACGCGCCCGCTAGAGCGCGCCCTGATTTTGCAGGTGCTCGGCGATGTCGACGTAATGTTCGCCGGCATCGATAACGCCACGGGCGACATCATCCTAGCGGGACAGACTATCGTCGGCCTTGCCGACGGGGTGGACACCGTGAGCTCGTGCGGTATCGCCGACATTCCCAACTGGAACGGCGGCGAAGGCGGCCTTTTGGCTTTTGGCGATTCTGCCGTTTGCGTTGACCCCACGAGTGAGGAGCTTGCCTCGATTGCGATTTCGTCGAGTGAAACGGTGCGCTCGCTGACCGGATGGGATATCCGTTGCGCGCTGCTTTCGCATTCGACTGACGGTTCGATGGACAACGAGCTTGTCGACAAAGTGCGCCGTGCTCGCGAGATTGCCAACGATCGCCGTCCCGACCTTGCCATCGACGGCGAGTTCCAGTTTGATTCGGCGATTAACCCCAAAGTTGCGGCCAAGAAGGTTCATCGTGAGTCCGCTGTTGCGGGCCAGGCCAACGTGGTCATCTGGCCCGATATCAACGTGGGCAATATCGGCGTCAAGATCATCCAGAATCTGACCGGCGCCAATGCTTACGGCCCCATGCTTCAGGGCTTCAAGAAGATCGTGTGCGATTGCTCACGTTCTGCGCCCGTCGACGAGATCGTCGGCAACGTGGTGATGAGCTGCGTGCGCGCCCAGGCGCTTAAGGAGGCTTAAGGTATGTCCGATAAAAAGACTCCCTGGCGCGTCCTGGTAATCAACCCTGGTTCCACTTCCACGAAGGTGGGCGTTTTTGAGGGTGATGAGTGCAAGCTCAGTAAGAACGTTGCGCACGATGCGAAGGACCTTGCCCAGTTCGACGGGGTTTCGGCTCAGATGCCGTATCGCTGCGATCTGATTCTTGGAGCGCTGGGGGAGGCGGGCCTAAAGCTCGAGGACTTTGATGCATTTGTCGGTCGCGGCGGTGGCTTGCTTTCGCTGCCCGGTGGTACGTATGCCATCAACGAGGTTATGCTCGAGCATGCCCGCATCGGTGCGAATGGCGTTCGGCACCCGGCGCAGCTGGGACCCCAGATTGCCCACGAATTTGCCGTGAAATGTGGCAAGCCCGCCTTTGTGGTGAATCCTCCCGATACCGACGAGCTGTGCGACCTCGCACGTATGACGGGCATTAAGGGCGTGTATCGAAACGTGCACCTGCACGCCCTTAATCTCAAAGAGACCGCCATCCGCCATGCGGCAAAGCTCGGTCGCCCCTATGATGAGTGCAATTTCATCGTTTGCCATATCGGCGGCGGCATCTCTATCTCGGCTCATCTTAAG
>USHR01000128.1 GCA_900554495.1 uncultured Collinsella sp. | reverse complement strand
AACTCAAAGACATTGTTGACAAGCGCGTTGAGCTCGGCATGACGCTCGAGCTGGCGCAGGGTGCACATGGCACCGATGCGAAATTCGGTATCGGTCTCCTCGATCTGATCGAGTCCACAGGCCGAAAGGTCAATCGCCGTCGCCACGCGACGCGAACCCAGGCGCATCCAGATGCCACCGCCCACAATCTTGTTGTTGCGGTTCTTCTGCAAGAGCTCATAGGCTTCGGCCGCGTTTCCAACACGGACGTAGGTACCGAACTTGAGCACGTTCTCCCCCATCTCTTCACTTGTCCAGTACTTTTAAGTGTACCAAACGAGGGGGCACAGCTCGTGTCGGGACAAAATGAACCGTTTTCCTCCGTCGCGTGCGGATCAAAAAGGCTCCCAGCCAAGATGACTGGGAGCCTTCTGCGATGCTATATCGAACGAAGATTTAGCAGACGCCCTGGGCGAGCATGGCGTCGGCGACCTTCAGGAAGCCGGCGATGTTGGCGCCCATGACGAAGTTGCCCTCCTCGCCGTACTCCTTGGCGGTGTCGTCCACGTTGTGGAACATGCCGCGCATGAGCTGCTCGAGCTTGCCGTCAACCTCCTCGAAGGTCCAGGACAGGTGCTCAGCGTTCTGGCTCATCTCCAGGCCGGACACGAGCACGCCGCCGGCGTTGGCAGCCTTACCGGGCATAAAGGCGACGCCGTTCTCCTGGAAGTAGGTCGTGGCCTCGATGGTCGTGGGCATGTTCGCGCCCTCGCCGACCACCTTGCAGCCGTTGGCGACGAGCGCTTGGGCGTCCTCGAGCAGCAGCGTGTTCTCGCGAGCGCAGGGCAGCGCGATGTCGCAGGGCAGCTGCCACACGCCGCGGCCGTCACCCTCGTGCCACGTGGCATTGGGCTTCTCGTCGACGTACATAGCGAGCGTGACACCCTTGTCGTGGCCGGAGCGCTTCTTGTTGTAGACATGCTCGAGCACGGTGTAGTCGATGCCGTCGGGATCCTCGACCCAGCCATGGGTGTCGGAGCAGGCCAGCACCTTGCCGCCGAGCTGAGCGACCTTCTGGACCGCGTAAATGGCGACGTTACCGGAGCCGTGAACGACGACGTTCTTGCCCTCGAAGGAGTCGCCGCGGCTCTTGAGGTACTCGTCCACAAAGTAGACCAGACCGTAACCGGTGGCCTCGGTACGGGCGAGCGAGCCGCCAAAGGAGAGGCCCTTGCCGGTAAGGACGCCGGTCCACTCGTTGGTCAGGCGCTTGTACTGACCGAACAGGTAGGCAACCTCGCGGCCGCCAACGCCCAGATCGCCGGCGGGAACGTCGGTGTTGGGGCCAATGTGGCGATAGAGCTCGGTCATGAAGGACTGGCAGAAGTGCATGATCTCGTTGTTGGACTTGCCCTTGGGGTCAAAGTCGGAACCGCCCTTGCCGCCGCCCATGGGAAGGGTGGTCAGGCTGTTCTTGAGGATCTGCTCCAGGCCCAGGAACTTGAGCATGCCCAGGGTGACCGTCGGGTTAAAGCGCAGGCCGCCCTTGTAGGGTCCAATGGCAGAGTTGAACTCGACGCGGTAGCCGCGGTTGACCTGAACCTTGCCCTGGTCGTCGACCCAGGGGACACGGAACATAACGATGCGCTCGGGCTCGACGAGGCGCTCAAGCAGGGCGGCCTCCTCGTACTCGGGATGGGCGTCGAGCGCCGGCTGGATGGTGCCGAGGATCTCGGTCGCGGCCTGGATGAACTCAGGCTGCTCGGGATAGCGGGCCTTGAGCTCGTCGAGAACTTTCTGCGTGTAGCTCATGCTTCCTCCAATTGATGGAAAAGAAAAGTGTCGTTCGAGGCGCCCCATGCGCCACGAGCTTTATCGAGTATGGATAATATCGCACTGTTGCAGCAAAGTTACGAATAACCCCGCGGGTGGATGTTTCATTTTGATTACGATGCAGGTAGAGGCGTTTTTGAGTACCTGACGTGCAAAACCCGTGTTTCGAAGCTGTTTCGTCCGTATGTTCCAAACCACCACAAAGGTGCCCGTCCCCAATGTGGTGGTGTTGGTGGTTAGAGGACGAGCTGATGGTAGTCGGCGGGGGTTATGCGACCTTCGGTGGCAGCACGGAAGGCGGCGAGCGCATCGCCCGAGAACGGCATGGCCCAGCACAGGCCGCAGCCGGCGGTGATGGAGCCGGGCAGCGGCATGATACGCCCGGGCACACCGGCATCCAGGCACAGCTGCTCGCATTCCATCACATCGAAGGTGCTATCGAACGAAACGATGATTTTGCGCTCGTGGCCGAGGGCATCACCGGACGGGCCTTCGCGGTGCGCCTCACGATACGCCGCGGCGGCCGCTTCCTCTTCCTCAGTATGTCCACAGCCACCGCAGCCGCAGGTACAGGGCTCGGAACCATCGCAAGTGCAAGGCTCTCCCGTGTCGGGGCAAATATCGTGAGACATGGCAACTCCAATCGTCTAGGCGAGTAACTCGGCCGCCGCAAACTCCTCGGGCGTATTGACGTTCTCGAAGCAGAGCGTCGAGCCCGCGGACTTAACGATCTGCGGCTCATCCATATAACCAGCCTGAACGCGATTGATCAGGCAGCGAATGCGCTGGCGGTCACAGGCGAGCAACTCTTGGGCAACCGGCGCACACGCGTCACGGCGCCAGACGGCGCAAAGCGGCTCAATCCCCCGCTCCTCGCGCGGTACGCACACGTCGAGCGCCTCGGCCTCAACACGATCGGCAAGCGCGCCGATGAGCTCCGGCGAGACAAACGGCATATCGCAGGCGACGATCGCCACGAGCGGCAATCGGGCCGCGGCCAACGAGCTCGCGATGCCGCGCATGGCACCGGCGGGACCGTCGACGTCCATCACCACGCGGGGGCGCAGGCCATCAAACATAAGCTCCTCAAGGTAGGCAAGCTCGCAAGGGCGCGACGTCGTCACGACCAGCTCGCCGGCAACTGACGCCAGTCGACCCAGCACGCGCTCGATGAGCGGCTCGCCGCAAAACGCCATGCGCGCCTTATCGCAGCCCATGCGCGACGACAACCCGCCCGCTTGGACGACACAAGAAAGATCGGCCCGTCTTACGGTAGTCATACGGCAAACCACCCCCATCGGCATGCTCAAAACCCAACACACGAAGCCAAATACCGTCGCCGATAAAGCGGGCGGCACGGCAAACCCATGCAAAAACAAAACAGCGCTTTTGCGGCACGCAGCAAGACCGCGAGCACAAAAGCGCTGGTAGCGTATGGCGGGAACGTATGTGAATCGAACACATCCAAGACGTTTTGCACGCCTCGCAACGGTTTTGAGGACCGCGGAGCCCACCGGAGCCCATCCGTTCCCAAGTGCGGCGGTATTTTACCAAAATGAGCAGCCAATCTAGCGCAGGGACCTCAGGCCGCCGGCCTCCTTGTCGAGCACCGTAAAGCGCACGGCATCCAGGTGCTCCAAGATGCTGATCGCACGTTTGCGCGACACGCCCAGGGCCTCGCGCAGCACGCTCGTGGTGGCTGCGCCGCCGGCTGCCTCAATGGCGACGGCGACGAGCTCGCGCGCATGGGCCTCGGCGGCAGCGGACAGGGCAACGTCGCGCTCGACCTTAACGATCGAGCGGTTGAGCGAAAGCTCGCGCAGGGCACGCGTCATGGTGTCGCGATCGAGCTGCAACTGCTCGCCAACCTCGGGCAGTGTCGGCGCATCGAGGCCAGCTTCATCCAGCAAGGCAACGATACGTTCGCAGGCCTCGCGCACCACACGCGCCGCGGCGGCAGCGGAGTGCGGGTCGAACACCTCGGCACCCTCGGTGGCGCACACGCCGCGCGAGCAGCCCTCGGCAATCAGGGCCGCGGCAACGCCTTCATCAGCGGCAGGCCACGCAGCATGGGCAACGGCGCCGGGCGTAAAGCCCGTCTCCTTGGGAGCCGCCGCGTGCATGGCGGTCAGGGTCGCCGCCAGTGCATCCATCGCAGCGTCAAGCGCGGAAGCATCTGCATACAGCGAGCCATCCGAGCCGGCAAGCTCGCACACAGCACCTCGCGCCACCAACTCGTTCAACGCGGCATCGACTCCACCGGAAACAAGATCCAGCGCCGCGGCAACGTCGGCAGCCACGACCGGCAACGTCTGCAGCGCCAGCCACGCCTCAACACCAGCGGCGGTATCGCCGGCCTCAAGCGCCACATACAGCGCACGCTCTCCTTCGGCAAGCTCGCGCGAGCGACGGCAGCGCGAAAGCAGCACACACCCGCCGCCAATAAGCATCACGGGCGAATAGGACAGCACCACAGCATGGTCCCCGGCACGCAGCGGCAGCGAGTTTTCCAAGCGCACCTGAACAATACGGGTCTCGCCCACCGCCATGGGGGCCTCGCCCTCCATAAGCATGATGCGGCCGACAACCTCGGCCGTACCCGCCATCACATGCACGCGCGCGCCCGACTCGAGCACACGCGGTTTAGCGCCCTCGCGGCCCAGGTAGGTAAACGTCATCATAAAGCGCAGCGTCTGGCCAAAACGGCCCTCCACGCCGAGCATCTCGCCGCGATCGAGCGCGGCGACAGCATCGCCCACCAAGTTGAGCGCCACACGCTGACCGGGCAACGCCTGCTGCGTGTCGCCATGCACCCGGATCCCGCGTACGCGGCAGACCGTGCGCGACGGCAGCGCGACGAGCTCATCGCCCACCGCAACCGGCGCATCGTGCAGCGTTCCCGTCACGACGGTGCCGGCGCCCTTGATCGTAAAGCAGCGGTCAATCGGCAGGCGCGGCGCGGCATCGCTCCGCTCGGCACGCTCGCGACAGGTATCCCAGCAGACACCCACCTGCTCGTCGAGCACCGCAAGCAGCCCGTCAATCCCCTCGCCCGTCTTAGACGACACGGGCACAATTGGCGCGCCCGCAAACACAGTACCCGACAAAAAGTCATCGACATCGAGCTCGGCCAGATCAACCATCTCGCTATCGGCCAGGTCGCACATCGTCAGCGCGACCACCATGTGCGTAACGCCCAGCAGCTCCAGCACATGCACGTGCTCGCGGGTCTGCGGCATCACGCCCTCGACGGCCGAAACCACCAGCACGGCAACGTCGATACCCGTCGCACCCTGCACCATGGCGCGCAGGTAATGGGCATGCCCCGGCACGTCGACCAGGCCGACGATCTTGCCGCTCGGCAGCGCCAGCTCGCCAAAGCCCAGC
The DNA here is from genome assembly GCA_900554495.1 of uncultured Collinsella sp. Classification (GTDB taxonomy): domain Bacteria; phylum Actinomycetota; class Coriobacteriia; order Coriobacteriales; family Coriobacteriaceae; genus Collinsella. The sequence continues at coordinate 104 of USHR01000128.1, read as the reverse complement.
TCCACGGTCATACCGCGACGGCGCTCAACCTCAAGACGGTCGGGATTCTTGCCGGTCAACGCCTCGATCAGTGCCGACTTACCGTGGTCGACGTGGCCCGCCGT
>USHR01000127.1 GCA_900554495.1 uncultured Collinsella sp. | reverse complement strand
AGTACGCGGAGGAGGACGAGGACGCCAAGAAGGCCGGCTTCAATATTGACGCCGAGGCGCTCTCGACCGCCGCGACCAAGCGCCGCGACGACGCCGTGGCAGCCAAGCAGGCCGAGGAGGAGGCAAGGCGCCAGGCGGAGGAAGAGGCCCGGAAGGCCGAGGAGGCAAAACGGGCAAGGACGTTTGAGACCGACTACTTTACGATGGTCCTCCCCGACTGGTTCCCCATGGATTGGTTTGAATTCGAAACGACGTCCGACACCCTTACCGCCAATGACGTTAAAGCGCAAGATGTTGCCTCGAAAGCGAACTTTACGGTATACGCAACCGATGGATCGCCGCACGGCGCAGAGACCGCCTTCTCTAAGACGATTGGAAAGACGTCATCGGGCAAGACTGTAGTGCTGTCCGGCGGACCTTACTGGGGATATGTTCAGGATGGATACCGCCCGCTTGGGATCAATTATGATTTCACGGGAGAAACGCACTGCGATCTCCTCGCATCCTGCATTACGCTGAAATAGCCGACCGCCGCCACCCAAAATGGTCAGCCCTCCTCCGTCCCCGGTGGATCACGGGTCACAGTTTCCCAAACGGCGCCCTCCTGGAAAGCGCATCCCACCATCCGGGCGGATTCCGGGATACCGGGGACCTCGCTTTCCCAGTCGAGGCCCTATGGGAAACTGCATCCCGGAATCCGCGCCCAAACCGGGACGCAGTTTCCGGGCGGGGCATCAAAACCAAAATTGCGGTGGAATAGTTCCTGCTTGGGCCGGTTGAGGCCTTAAATAGGAGCTATTTCACCGCAAGTTATTGAGGGGATGCCCGTCCTCTTACAGATGGCGCTCCAGGAAGCGGAAGGCCAGACGAATCCAGGGACGGACGGAAACCTGCTTGTCCTCGTTGTCGACCGCGGTGTTGGCGTTGCCGAGCGAAAGGCCGTGACCACCCTGGTCGAAGACGTGCATCTCGCATGCAACGCCCTCCTCGGCCATGCGCTGCGCAAACGGGTAGACCTGCGCGATCGGTGCCGTCTTGTCGTCGGACACGCCCCACACAAAGGTCGGCGGCATCTGACGCGAAACATGCGTGGTGGGGCAGATATCGGCCAAATGCTCGTCAGTTGCCTCGCCACCCGTCACCATCGACAGGTAGTCGTTAAGCAAATCGCGCCCCGTCTTGCCGCCCGTCTTGGGCACACGCAAGTCAATGCGCGGATCGCGCGTCTGCATGTCACGCACGTAGGCAAAGTCGAGCAATGGATAACCCAGCACCACGGCATCGGGACGAATGTCGTCCGGACGCGCCCCGGCAAGTGCCGCGAAGGGGCCGGTCTTCCACTGCGTTGCCAACGAAGCGCAGATCATGCCGCCCGCCGAGAATCCCACGACGCACACGCGCTTGGGATCGACATGCCACTCGTCAGCGTTGGCGCGCACCGTGGCGACCATCTTGGCAAGATCTGCCTGCGGGTGCGGAAAACTTACGTCACCCGTGCCGCTCGTCACATAGTTGAGCACAAAGGCCTGGTAGCCGTGATCCAAAAACGCAAACGCCACCGGATCCTGCTCGTGCGGAGCGATATGCGTAAACCCGCCTCCGCCGCAGATGATCACCGCGGGGCGGCGGCCATTGGGCTTGTCGGGCAACGGCTCGGTACCCAAATACGTAAACGTCGCCGGATATTCCTCGGTCGGCTCCTCGCCCCACAGCGCATGGTTCTCGACAATCATATGTGCTCCCTTCGCGCAAATTATGCGCACTCTTTTTTCACATCTAAGCGTACCCCAGTTGGGTGCAGGACGTAGAAACTCTCCGGCAATAAGTTTCCCTCCAACTGATATATCACATAATCCCAGCTCAGAGGTATCGCTGAGCAGCGTAAAATAGGGGCGTTGACCAAGCCGCGAAACACATATGAAACGTTTCCGGCAAACCAAACGCGCGATATGCGCCTATATTAAGTTGGAGGCAACTATGGGTCTGCTCGATTCGCTTAAGTCCACCTTCACCTCGACCGGCGAGGCGTCCGTTCCGCCCGCAGCAAGCTTCGCCACCCGCGAAGGCGTCATCTATGCCCCCGTCAACGGCGTGCTCGTCAACCTGAACGAGGTTCCCGACGAGACGATCGCCTCGGGCATGCTTGGCCAGGGCTATGGCATCGAGCCCATTACCGGCACCATCTATGCGCCCGCCAACGGCCGCATCGGCGCCACCACTGTCACCAACCACTCCATTGGCATGATCACCGAGGACGGTCTTCGCGTGTTTATCCATGTCGGCCTGGGCACCGTGGAAATGAACGGCAAGGGTTTTGCCCGCTTTGTCGAGATGGGCGATGTGGTCAAGGCAGGCCAGCCGCTCATCAGCTTCGATCGCGAGGCCATTAAGGCCGCTGGTCACGAGGACATCGTGACCGTCATCGTCTCCGAGCTCGATCGTCTTAAGAGCATCGACCATGTCGGCGAGTCTGGAACGCTTATCGGCGGCAACCCGCTCGTCAAGCTTGGCGACCCGCTGCTGGTAGCCAAGACCAAGTAGCCAGGCCCCGCGCCACACAGCCAAAAGGCACCTCGTCAAGTGCCCGCGACCATTTGGCCGCGGGCACTTTTCGTTTGAAAAACCATCCCGCCAATGCCTTATCTGTATAGCCCAAATGAGCCGAGCTGCTAGAATATCGAACTGTATGGATAACTATCATTCAACCGTTATGGGAGGATACGTGAACCGCACCAAAATCGCGCAGCTCTATGCCGATGCCGAGTCGCTCGGCGGCCAGACTGTCACCGTCGCCGGCTGGGTTAAGTCCGTCCGCGACATGAAGAACTTTGGCTTTGTTACGCTCAACGACGGCAGCTGCTTCCGCGACCTGCAGGTCGTCATGAACCGCGAGGCACTCGACAACTACGACGAGATCGCCCATCAAAACGTCTCGGCCGCACTCATTTGCACCGGCACCGTCAAGCTGACCCCCGATGCGCCCCAGCCTTTCGAGCTTTCTGCCACCTCCATCGAGGTCGAGGGCACGAGCGCCCCGGATTACCCGCTGCAGAAGAAGCGCGCAACCGTCGAGTTCCTGCGCACCCAGCAGCACCTGCGTCCGCGCACCAACCTGTTCCGCGCCGTGTTCCGCATCCGCTCTGTCGCGGCTGCCGCCATCCACCGCTTCTTCCAGGAGCAGGGCTTTGTCTACGTCAACACCCCCATCATCACCACGAGTGACTGCGAGGGCGCCGGCGAGATGTTCCGCGTGACCACGCTCGACCCCAAAAATCCGCCCCTCACCGAGTCCGGCGAGGTCGACTGGAGCCAGGACTTCTTTGGCAAGCATGCAAGCCTCACCGTGTCCGGCCAGCTCAATGCCGAGAACTTTGCCATGGCCTTTGGCGACGTGTACACCTTTGGCCCCACCTTCCGTGCCGAGAACTCCAACACCACGCGCCATGCCGCCGAGTTTTGGATGATCGAGCCCGAGATGGCCTTTGCCGACCTTAACGACTACATGGATAACGCCGAGGCCATGCTCAAGTACGTCCTTAAGGACGTTATGGCAACCTGCCCCGACGAGCTCAATATGCTCAACAAGTTTGTGGACAAGGGTCTGCTCGAGCGCCTGGACCACGTGGCCAACTCCGACTTCGCCCGCGTCACCTATACCGAGGCCGTCGAAATCCTGGAGCAGGCAGTCGCTGCTGGCCACCAGTTTGATTACCCCGTCAGCTGGGGCATCGACCTGCAAACCGAGCACGAGCGCTTCCTGACTGAAGAGCACTTTAAGCGACCGACTTTTGTGACCGACTACCCGGCCGAGATCAAGGCGTTCTACATGCGCATGAACGAGGACGGCAAGACCGTCGCCGCCGCCGACTGCCTGGTTCCCGGTATCGGCGAGATTATCGGCGGCTCCCAGCGCGAGGAGCGCCTGGATCTGCTCGAGGCCCGCATCAAGGACCTGGGCATGAATCCCGAGCAGTATAAGTACTACCTTGACCTGCGCCGCTACGGTTCCTGCAAGCACGCCGGCTACGGTCTGGGCTTCGAGCGCTTGGTCATGTATCTGACCGGCGTGGGTAACATCCGCGACGTCCTGCCGCACCCGCGCACCGTGGGCAACGCCGACTTCTAATTGTCGGACGCTAGCTCGCGTCGCCACACACCAACGCTCATCGCATAAGCGTCTCTCGACATCGGTCGAGAGACGCTTTTTTCGACAGCATCCGTCAAGCTTTTGGCAAGTTTTTGGTCAGTTGAGCAGGACTGTTGAAAACTCGACCCGCCGTTTGCCGACGACTACCGACCGCCCAGAGCGCCCTGCGCCCCTGGGAAAGCCCCACGTCCTAGGCTCCATACCGTCGCCACCCAAAACGGAAAGGACGTGGGCACCATGACCGAAGCCGCTGTTGAAACCTACGACACCACGACTAGAGGCGCCGCCTCGATGGCAGCCTATCGCGCCGTTCGCATCTTGCAACTATTAAGCGAAAACACCGGCGAGGACAAGGCCATGCTTTCCGATGAGTTGATCCGGCGCCTCGCCCATCCCGACGACCCCGCCCGCATGCCCATCTCGGCGGCGCGGCGCAGCATCTACACCGCCATCTCCGCGCTTCGCCATGCCGGATACGAAATTGAGTACAAACGCGGCGTGGGCTACAAACTTCTTACCCGCCCGCTCACCGATGAAGAGATCATCCGGCTCCACGGTATGGTCATGCGCAACCGCTCCACGCCTATCGCTATCCGCAAGAGCATAGCGCAGCACTTAGTTGCCATGGCGAGCGCCGACGTTCGCGGCTACCTCGATACACCCGAACCCGCTCCAAGCGCAGGCAGCAAGGCTACCAAGGCAACGCGCACGCCCATCAAGCGCATCGACACGTGCGAGCTCGTCGAGCAGGCCATCGACCACGGAACCACGGTGAGTTTTGATATTTCGAGCGTTACGACACGTGGCGAAACCGAAGCAGCACGGATGACACTCCGTCCCTTTGCCATCAAGCAACGAGACGGCATCTCGTATTTGCTGGGAACGGTCTACGACGCCCGAGGCGCCGATGACACGTTGCGTACTGTAGAGATTGGCCGAATGAGAAACGTCACCACACGTCTCCTCGACGGCAAGAAGCTCTTCGCCGCCCTAGACGAGGACGACGCCTCCTCCGCCGCATAAGGCTCTCCGCCGCCCATTCGACTACCCGTACCGCCCATCCGATTCTGTATTAAAAAACCCGCCAGGCTGTTGTAAAAATGGACATCAGCGCTACTATAGTTCCACTTGCACTTTGTCCCAGTGCAGTGTTTCCAGCCATTTTTATACTGGGGGTAATGATATGAAGGACATCAC
>USHR01000126.1 GCA_900554495.1 uncultured Collinsella sp. | reverse complement strand
ATCTACACTCTCTCCGTCGTCGGCAGCGTCAGATGTGTATAAGAGACAGGTGCTACACCGGGCACGCCACTGTGGGCAAGCCTCGTCGCTCGTCAAAACCAAAGACGATGTTGGCGCACTGGACCGCCTGGCCTGCTGCACCCTTGCACAGATTGTCGATGGCGCCCGTAGCCACCAGAACGCCCGCGCGCTTGTTGAGCGCGAGGCCGATCTGGGCGGCGTTGGTGCCGACGACCGAAGCCGTCTTGGGCTGCTGGCCGGCATCGAGTACACGCACGAAGGTGCGACCGGCGTAGAACTGCTTGTAATGGTCGACAACGTCCTCAAGGGTCAAGGTATCGATAGCCTGCGCCGTAAGCGGCATCGTCACCGTAGAGAGCAGGCCGCGCTTGAGCGGTGCCAGGTGCGGAGTGAAGACGATGCGATCGGTTAGGCCCAAGATCTGCTCGATTTCGGGCGTGTGACGATGCTTGCCCACGCCATAGGCCTCCAGGTTTTCGTCCGCGCTGCAAAAATGCGTACGGGCGTTGCAGGATTTACCGGCACCCGTTACACCGCTGATAGCGTCAACGATCACGGGGCCGCTCTGGGCAACCCAGCCGGCGCGCACGGCAGGCGCGGCAGCAAGGCTCGTTGCGGTGGGATAGCAACCGGCGCAGGCAACCAGCACGGACTTGCCGTCGGCGTGGTCGGATGCAGCGGTCTCCAAATCCTGGCAGAACAGCTCGGGCAAACCAAAGGCGCGGCTCTTGAGTAGCTCGGGGCTCGTGTGCTCGGTGGCATACCAGGCCTCAAAGGTGGCCGGATCGCTCAGGCGATAGTCGGCCGAGAGGTCAATGCAGGAGACTCCCGCGGCAAGCAGGGCGGGCACCTGTGCCATGGCAGCCGTGTGAGGCACGGCCAAAAAGACCGTATCGCAGTTCTTGAGCTCGGGGGCATCATGCGTCGTGAAGACAAGATCGCTTACGCCGGCGAAGCTCGGGTACACCGCAGACAACGGCTGGCCGGCATCGGCGTTGGACGTAATGGCAGCAAGTTCAAACTCGGGATGACCGAGGACGAGGCGAATGAGCTCGGCACCGGCATATCCAGCCGCACCGACGATTCCAACCTTTAATGACATATCAGACTCCTTGTCTGCAGTTATGCACCAATGCGCATCCCGCAGCCGTCGTTATGAAGTGAGTTGAAACTTTAGCACCAAAAGATGCATATATACGCAAATCTTTTACATATTCATGCATTGAAACAGTCCCGACACATTCACTCGAAGGAATTGACAAATGAATACGGGCCCCACATTGCCCAGTACACCTTACGGTGACGTTGCAATGTGGGGCCCGCTACATGCGAGAATTTGAATTGTCGAAGCTTGCTGAGAGACTCGTTTAGAGCTCGACCGGCACCCATTCGTCATGGTTGCAGATAAAGGCCTCGGGTTCCTCCACGCTAAAGAAGACGAGCGTGGGATCGTCTGCGCCCTCGTAGTGCTCGCCTAGGCGCTCCAGGTGCTTCCAGCCTGCCTCGCGCATATCCGGAGCGGCCTGGTCGTCCAGACCCGCATGCCCGCGCAAGATGAGCCAGCCATGGCCCGGCCACCAACTCGTGGCCTCAAAGCGCTGGTTTTGCAGTAGCTCTTGCCACACATCTTTGGTGCGCGCTGTTACAAACCACAGCTTGCCATCCTGGATCTGCGCAAACGAAAACGGACGCACATGAGGCTGTCCGTCAACGCTCGTCGCCAAATACCATGCCGGCACCGACGTCAGATACTCCAACACCGTATTCAATCCGTCCATATGTCCCCCTGTCACTAGTCTTTTTGGGTCGGGGCTGTTTTAGCTACCCTATGGTTAAAGCTCCAGGCGCTCTTCGCTGCCGTCGATATCACAGAAGCGGGCGGCGATATTGCGCATCGAGAAAAATGCAAGGCGACCGTCGTTGGCGCTCTCGTGATTCTCGCCGATGCCCATCATGTGCTTAAAGCCGGCTTGGCGCACCCGGTCGCTCACGACCGCGTCGTCCTCGAGCGCGGCCTCGCCAGTCAGCACAATCCAACACTCCCCCGGTTTCCAGCCCGAAACCTCAAACTTGGGGTTCGCGCTAAGCTCGGCCCACACGTCCTTATCGCGCGAGGTGCAAAACCACAGCTTACCGTCATCGACCATGGCAAACGAGAACGGCCTCACGCGCGGCTGATGTCCGTCCATCACGTCGATCGTGGCAAGATACCACGCCGGAATACGCCTAAGATACGAACAGGCGCGCTCGAGCTGCGCCGTGCGATCGTTGTCGGTCATAGGGACCCCTTTCCTGCGCTCGAATCGCGCCTAAACAAGTTGAAGATTGATGACGATGACGCAGATGAGCAGCAACGCCGTCACCACCGCCGCCAACGCATCGCCGCGGCCAAATGCAAGCGCATGCAGGCGCGTGCGGCCCTGCTCGCCGTGATAGCAGCGTGCATCCATGGCGGCCGAAAGCGTCTCGGCATGACGGAACACGCCCGTGAACAGCGGAATCGCCACACTGCCGAGCATACGCACGCCGCCGAGCGGACCGCCCGTCACGCGCGCGCCGCGGCTTGCCTGTGCATCGGCCGTCTGCTTCATCTCAGTGGCAAACTGCGGCATAAAGCGTAGCGCGATACCCATGATCATGCCGAGCTCGTGCGCAGGAAGTCCCACACGCGCAAACGGCGCGAGCAGGCGCTCAAAGCCCGCGGTGAGGTCGAGCGTCGGCGTGGTGAGTGTAATGGCGCTCATACCGGCCATCATCAACGTCAGGCGGCACGCCATAAAGGCGGCAGAACGCAGTGAGCCCTCGCTTATCTGCAGAAAGCCGAGCTGCCACAGGATGCGCCCACTCTGATCGGTAAACAAGTTGAGCACCGCGACCACGACGACGATTGCCAGCAGCGGCGCCATCGACGACAGAACGCGACGAACCGGCACCCGAGACACGGCATAGGTCAGCACAACGAAAATTGCGACCGGGGCCAGTCCGCGGAAGCCACTGACCGTGAGCGTCGTGATCAGAAACACAAAGCCCAAGAGCAACTTGGTTCGCGGGTCCAGGCGGTGGATTGCACTATCGCCGGGATAGTAACTGCCAAACGAAAACGCCTCCATCAGCAGCCTCCTCTCGCGCGACCGTCTTGGAATTAGCAATGTCCGCGACGTTAGAAGGACCGCCCGAGCGACCGATTAGCAGGTCTACCAACTCGTCTGCCAGCGACTCAACCGTATAGAGGCCGTCAAAGCGCAGCGGCACGCCTGCCTTCGCAAGCGCCAGCGCCATGCGCTGGGCAGCGGGAACACCCAAGCCGATTGATTTAAGCTCATCCGCATGCGCAAAAACCTGAGCGGGCGTGCCCTCGGCAAACACCGCGCCCTCGTTCATCACGACGATGTGGTCGCAGCAATTGGCCAGGTCATCCATGCTGTGCGAAACCATGACAACGGTCAGGCCCTCGCGATGGAGTCGATCGATGAGCCCTAAGAAATCCCTGCGCGCAGCCGGGTCGAGCCCCGCCATGGGTTCATCGAGCACCAGCACCTCAGGTTCCATGGCGAGCACGCCGGCGAATGCCACGCGCCGTTGCTGACCGCCCGAAAGCTCAAAGGGACTCTTGTCGCCGACCGTGGAAAGGTCGAGGCCCACGCGCGAGAGCGATGACTCGACACGACGGTCGACTTCATCTTGCGGCAAGCCAAGGTTATGCGGACCAAACGCCACGTCCTGCGCCACGGTTTCGGCAAACAGCTGACGCTCAGGATATTGAAACACCACGCCGACCTTGGCCTTAACCGCGGCGGCGTCTTTCTTGTTTGACAGATCGAGCCCCAGCGCGCGAACGGATCCCTCCTGGGGGCGAATCAAACCGTTGAGATGCTGGACCAGCGTCGACTTACCCGAACCGGTATGACCTGCCAAGCCCAGGAACTCGCCGCGACGCACCGTCAGCGATACATCGCGCAGCGCCCACGGGCTGCTGGGGTCGTTTCCCCAGAGAGCCTGTTTGTTCGATTTGTCCGCAGTGGCCGAGCGCTTGTGCCAGCGGTGGCGCTCGCGCGGACTGAGCGAATAACTGTACGAAACATGGGATAGTTCGATGACGGGCTCCGACGCGTTGTCCTCGTTGTCTACCGGAACAGTGCCGTCAGCGATTTCCAACTGGGATGCGGAAGACTGTCCCGCGGTGTCTGCCCCACTTCGCTCGGCATAAGCCTGCGCAATCTCAGCGACCATATCCACCTCGCGCACCTGCGCATGAACAGGCACGCCCTTCGTACGAAGCGCCATGCCCAGACGACACGACTCCGGCATATCCAGGTTGAGCTGCGCAAGCTCATCCGCCCGCGTCAAAATTTCCTCGGGCGTACCGAGCATGGCAACGTGCCCCGCCCGAAACACCGCGACACGATCGGCCTCGGCGGCTTCTTCCATAAAGTGCGTAATCATCACGATGGTCATACCGCGAGCGTGCAACGCGCGGCAAGCCTTCATGAGGCCCTTACGTCCACGCGGATCGAGCATCGAGGAAGCCTCGTCCAAAATGAGAACGCGCGGTTCCATGGCAAGCACGCCGGCAAGCGCCACGCGTTGCTTTTGGCCACCCGAAAGCGCATGGGTCTCGTGGCGCTCAAAGCCCACCAGGCCCACGCCCTTCAGCGCCTCACGTACGCGCTGCGCAATTTGCGCCGATGGCACGCCAAGGTTTTCGGGACCAAACGCAACGTCATCTTCGACAAGCGTTGCCACCAGCTGATCATCGGGATTCTGGAACACCATGCCCGCGGTCGAACGAATGTCGTAGACCAGCTCGGGGTCGGACGCATCCATGCCGTTGATGCGTACCGTGCCCACATCGGGCTGCAACAGTGCATTCAGATGCTTGGCAAACGTCGACTTGCCCGACCCATTGCCACCGAGGATGCAGAAATACTCGCCGTCCTCGATATTCAGATCGACGCCGTCGAGCGCCGGTACGGCACCGTCATAGCTAAAGGAAACGCCCCGACACTCAATCATGCGCGGCCTTTGACCTGGTCCTTTTTAGGCGTGATGAGGCTGGAGACCGCTTTATACACCGCCAGTGTCAACACCGAGTTAAGCACGGTCTTGATAAGGTTGAACGGCAGCACGGCAGGAATCATGAGCGGGGCGATCACATCGACCGAGCCATACCAGAACCATACGCCAATGGTAAGGTTTGCGACCATAGACAACGCCGTAGCGGCAATAACGCCGAGCACCAGGCCAATCACGGCACCCTTATAGGTATGCATCTTCTGATAGACGATAGCCGCAGGCAGAATGTAGCCCAGCGTGGCAACCAGGTTCATAAGCGCGCCGACCCAGTCACCCGTGGTGAGCGCATGGATAA
>USHR01000125.1 GCA_900554495.1 uncultured Collinsella sp. | reverse complement strand
AATCTGGAACGGACCCATAGATAAGCTCCTTAATAGAACAATTCAAACTCCAGTACTGTACCACAACCCCCGCTCTCCCCTACCCGCCACTCGGGGACGGGGCGGAAATGGCAGAAATACCAAAAAAGGGGATTGTCCGATTGTGGACAACCCCCTTGCTAGAAAACGGTATTTGTTTTCTCTTAGGCCTCGGTGGCGAGCACGCGGCCCGTCATCTCGGCGGAAGGCTCCAGACCAGCCATGGTGAGCATAGTCGGAGCGATATCGGAAAGACGACCGTCCTCGATACCGGTGAGCTGTGCCTTCTCATCAACGATGATGAACGGCACGCGGTTGGTGGTGTGCGCCGTAAACGGATGCTTGGAACCGTCGGAAGCAACGTCAAACATGTGATCGGCGTTGCCGTGGTCGGCGGTAATCAACGCAAAGCCGCCCTTGGCGAGAATCGCCGGGACAACCTTGGACAGGGCATCGTCAACAGCCTCGACGGCCTTAACGGCAGCGTCGAAGACACCGGTGTGACCAACCATGTCGCAGTTCGCGAAGTTCACGATATAGAAATCAGCGCGGTCCTCGTTGATGGCGGCGACAAGCTTCTCGGTAACCTCGGGAGCGCTCATCTCGGGCTGCAGATCGTAGGTAGCGACCTTGGGGGAAGCGACGAGCACGCGCTCCTCGCCCTCCTTGGGCTCCTCGATGCCGCCGTTGAGGAAGAACGTCACGTGGGCGTACTTCTCGGTCTCGGCAGTGTGCAGCTGCTTCAGGCCATTGGCGGCGATGACGTCGGCTAGGACGTTCTCCGGGAACGTCTTGGGGAAGGCGACCTCGACGTCAAACGTCGGATCGTACTCGGTCATCGTCACAAAGTGCGAAAGCTTGATCTGCTCGCGCTCAAAGCCGTCGAACTCCTTGTCCGTGAACACGCGGGTCATCTGACGGGCGCGGTCGGGACGGAAGTTGAAGAAGATGGCCGCGTCGCCCTCGTGGATGCCCTCATTGTGGGCAGCGAAGGGCTCGACGAACTCGTCGCCGCGCGGATCCTTCTCGTAGTAGGCCTTGATGCCGGCAACGGGGTCGACATCGGCATCGGACGCATTGACCATGACGTCGTAGGCACGCTGGATGCGCTCCCAACGGTTGTCGCGGTCCATGGCCCAATAGCGGCCAGAAACGGTGGCGACGCGAGCGTCGCAACCGGTCTCCTCGGAAATCTTAGCCAGGAAGGCGCAGAACTCGCTCATGTAGCCGGCACCGGACTGCGGGTCAACATCGCGGCCATCCATGAAGGCGTGGACGCGAACGGTCTTGACGCCATGCTGGGCAGCCATCTTGACCAGGGCCTCGACGTGGTTCATGTGGGAGTGAACGCCGCCAGGGCTCATAAGGCCCATGAGGTGAAGGGTCTTTCCCTCAGCCTTGACATCGTCCATAGCCTTGACGAAAACCTCGTTCTTGGCGATGGAGCCGTCCTTGATGGCATTGTTGATGCGCGAAAGCTCCTGGAACACGATGCGGCCGGCACCGATGTTGAGGTGGCCTACCTCGGAGTTGCCCATCTGGCCGTCGGGAAGGCCAACGTCCTCGCCCGAAGCACCGAGCGTGGTGTGGGGGTACTTCTCGTACAGGCCATCGAGGAAGGGCGTCTTGGCAGCGGCGACGGCGTTCTCGCCATCGGCCGGAGCAAGGCCGCAGCCATCCATGATGATCAGGAGTGCAGGAAGATGACGCTGTGCCATATGTCCTACTCGCCTGCCTTGACGACCATAGAGGCGAAGTCGGCAGCCTTGAGCGAAGCGCCGCCCACGAGGGCGCCGTCAACGTCGGGCTTGGCGACGAGCTCGGCAATGTTGCCGGGCTTAGCGGAACCACCGTACAGGACACGGATGCCGTTGGCGAGCTCCTCGCCAAACATCTCCTTGAGGGTCTCACGGATAGCGCCGCAGACCTCCTGAGCGTCCTCGGCGGTAGCGGTCTTGCCGGTGCCGATGGCCCAGATGGGCTCGTAGGCGACGACGACCTGCTTGGGGCAGGTGATCTCAAGACCAGCAAGGCCAGCCTTGACCTGGTTCACGACGTGCTCGACATAGGTGCCGGCCTCGCGGACCTCAAGGGACTCGCCGCAGCAGAAGACGGGAACAAGACCGGCGGCAACGAGGGCCTTGGCCTTCTTGTTCTGGTCCTCGTCGGTCTCGTGGAAGTAGTCGCGACGCTCGGAGTGACCGATGATGCAGTAGGTGCAGCCAGCGGACTTGAGCATGTCGCAAGAGGACTCACCGGTGAAGGCACCCTTGGCCTCCCAGTACACGTTCTGTGCACCGAGGGCGATGGGGGCAGCCTGAATGCGGTCATGGACCGTAGTGATGTCGATGGTCGGAGGGCAGACGAGCACCTCGACGCCAGCCGGAACCTCGGGCAGAGCCTGGGCCAGCTCGTCGGCGAGCTTGGCAGCCTCGGCGACGTCGTTGTTCATCTTCCAGTTACCAGCGATAAGAAGGGTGCGGTTAGGCATCGAGAAGCGCCTCCACTCCGGGCAGGGCCTTACCCTCGACGAGCTCCATGGAAGCGCCACCGCCGGTGGAGATCCAGCTCATCTTGTCGGCCAGGTTGAACTTGTTGACAGCTGCGACAGAGTCGCCACCACCGATGATCGAGGTGCAGTCGGCCTCGGCGACAGCCTCGGCGATAGCCTGGGTGCCATGAGCGAAGTTGTCGAACTCGAAGACGCCCATGGGGCCATTCCAGAACACGGTCTTGGCGCCCTTGACGGCCTCGGCGTAGAGCTCCTCGGTCTTGGGGCCGATGTCCATGCCCTCACGATCGTCGGGGATAGCGTCGGAAGCGACAACCTCGGGGACAGCATCCTCGCCAAAGTGATCGGCAACGCGGTTGTCGATGGGGAGCAGGATCTTGACGCCCTTCTCCTCGGCCTTCTTGAGCATCTCGCCGGCGCGCTCGACCCAGTCCTCTTCCTTGAGGGACTGACCGACGGACAGGCCCTGAGCCAGGAAGAAGGTGTAGGCCATGCCGCCACCGATAATCAGGGTGTCAGCGGAGTCGATGAGGTGATCGAGAACGCCGATCTTGGAGGAAACCTTGGAACCGCCGACGATAGCGACGAAGGGGCGCTCGGGCTCGGCGAAGATGCCGGTCAGCGTGTCGACCTCCTTCTCAAGCAGGAAGCCAGCGACGGCAGGCAGGTAAGCGGCGGGGCCCACGACGGAACCCTGGGCGCGGTGAGCGGTGCCGAAGGCATCGAGAACGAAGACGTCACCATAGGAAGCGAGCTTCTTGGCGATCTCGGGATCGTTCTTCTTCTCACGCTTATCGAAGCGGACGTTCTCGAGAACGAGAACCTTGCCCGGCTCGACGGCAGCGACAGCCTCGGCAGCCTTCTCGCCGTAAGTGTCGGCGACAAAGGCAACGTCGAGACCAGAGAGCTCGGCGAGCTTCTTGGCGACGGGCTCGAGGGACAGCTCGGGCTGGAAGCCGGTGCCATCGGGACGGCCGAGGTGGCTCATGAGGATGACGCGAGCGTTGTGCTCAACGAGATAGTTGATGGTGGGCAGGGCAGCCTTGATACGGGTGGTGTCGCCAACGACGCCATCCTTGATAGGCACGTTGAAGTCAACGCGGACGAGAACGCGCTTGCCGTCGACATCGATGTCGCGGACGGTCTTCTTGGTAAAGGCCATGTTTGCTTCTACCTTTCGTACGTGTCTGCCTTCCATTACGGCAGACGATTTCTTATAAAAAGGACGCGACCCTAGGGTGTAAGCCCTATAAGGCCGCGCCCTTCTTTAGACGCTCAACGAGCTATTCGCTAAAAGCTAAATTAAGCAACGAACTTCTCGAAGTACTTGATGGTGCGGACCATCTGAGAGGTGTAGGAGTTCTCGTTGTCGTACCAAGAGGTGACCTGAACGAGGGTCTGGCCGTTGCCGAGGTCAGAGCACATGGTCTGCGTGGCGTCGAAGATGGAGCCGTGGGTCTCGCCGACGATGTCGCGGGAGACGATCTGGTCCTCGTTGTAGGCGAAGGTCTCGGGGATGGTCTCGGCGTAGGCCTTCATGGCAGCGTTGACCTCGTCGACGGTGACCTTCTTGTCAACGACGGCGTAGAGGTTGGTCAGCGAGCCGGTCGGCGTCGGGACGCGCTGGGCGGCACCGATGAGCTTGCCGTTGAGCTCGGGGAGAACCAGGCCGATGGCCTTGGCAGCGCCCGTGGTGTTCGGGACGATGTTCTCGGAGCAGGCGCGGGAGCGACGGAAGTTGCCCTTGCGCTGCGGGCCGTCGAGCGGCATCTGGTCGCCGGTGAAGGCGTGGATGGTGGTCATGATGCCGGACACGATGGGAGCGAAGTCGTTCAGACCCTTGGCCATCGGGGCGAGGCAGTTGGTGGTGCAGGAAGCAGCGGAGATGATGTTGTCCTCAGCGGTCAGCGTCTCATGGTTGACGTTGTACACGATGGTGGGCAGATCGCTGCCGGCCGGAGCGGAGATGACGACCTTCTTGGCGCCAGCGTTGATGTGGGCCTGAGCCTTAGCCTTGCTGGTGTAGAAGCCGGTGCACTCGAGAACGACGTCGACGTCGAGGTCGCCCCAAGGCAGGTTGTTGGCGTCGGCCTCCTTGTAGATCTTGATCTCCTTGCCGTCAACGGTGATGGAATCCTCGCCAGCAACGACCTCGTGATCGCGAGCGTAGTTGCCCTGCGTGGAGTCGTACTTCAGCAGGTAAGCGAGCATATCGGGAGAGGTGAGGTCGTTGATAGCGACGATCTCGGAGCCCTCATGACCGAACATCTGACGGAAAGCCAGACGACCGATGCGACCGAAGCCGTTAATAGCAACCTTTACTGCCATTGTGTCTCCTTTCGTAAGGCCCCCGCGAGCTACAGCGCCCGCCGTTGAGGCCCACAAACTAACCACTCGCCTAATATACCTTTTTTTTGACTTGAATTTCACGAGAATGCTCGAAATTGAAAAGCAAATTTACGTTAAAACGTTTTAAAGACTAAAATAGCAGCTAAATCCGTATATAAGTCGTTACTTCAAACTACCTGTTTGCTTCAATGAGCTTTTCAAGCCGTAAAACACGATGGTAGAGGGCTGACTTCGACAAGGGAGGGTCAGCCATCTCCCCCAAATCACGCAGCGACAGATCAGGATAGCGCTCGCGCAGGTCGCAAAAGACCGCCAAGGCATCCGGAAGCGCATCGCGAAGGCCACGCTGCTCGAGCTCGTCGATAAGCGCAAGCTGATGTTGGGCAGCACCGGCGCTTCTGGTTTGGTTGGCGAGCTCGGCATTCACGCGACGGTTCACATCGTTCTTAACCAACTTGACCGCGCGCGCCTCCTCAATCTCGGCAACGCTGCGCTTGGCACCAATCAGCTTTA
>USHR01000124.1 GCA_900554495.1 uncultured Collinsella sp. | reverse complement strand
CCCTCCTTCACCGAATAGCGAAAAGCTAGTGCTCCATTGTAGTAGATGCCGCGTCTGCCGTGTGCTCGCGGGGCAGATGAATTGTAAAAGTCGTACCCTTTCCAAGCTCCGACTCCACGGATATGTAGCCATGGTGACGCTCGACGATCTGCTTGGTCACGGCGAGGCCAACGCCCAGGCCGCCAGCTTCGCGGGCGCGGCTGGCATCGGCGCGCCAAAACCGCCCGAAGATGCGCGACAAATCGTCCTTGGCAATACCGATGCCGGTATCAGAAACGGCAATGCTGACGTGCTTGCGGTCACTGAGCACCGACACCACGACCCAACCGCCCTCGGGGGTGTAGCGCATGGCGTTGCTCATGAGGTTGATAACACATTGCGTGATCATGTCGGGATCGGCCTCGACGACATCGTCGTGACCCTGGGTCTCGTCCGCAAAACGCAGGCGCAGATCGCGGTCGACAAACAGGCGCTCCTGGGCATTGACGATGGAACGCACGAAAGGAACCATGTCCACCGGCTCAAGGTTGAGCGGAGCCGTGCTGTTTTCCATGCGCGACAGGTCGAGCATCTGCTGCACCAGACGAGCCAGGCGGCGCGTCTCGGAAGCAACGGTCTCCAAATGCTCATCGTCGGTGGGATACACGCCATCCTGCATGGCCTCGACCGTTGCGAGCATGGCCATAAGCGGCGTGCGAAGCTCATGTGCAACGTCTGAGGTCAGGCGCTTCTCGTGTTTCATATCCTTCTCGAGCGAAGTGGCCATCTCATCGAAGGTCTCACCCAGCTGATCGATCTCGTCATCACCGCGCAGTCCCGTGCGAGCCGACAGGTCGCCGTCACGGATTTGCTTTGCGGTACTGGTGATGCGATGAATCGGCTTGGTGAGCATGCGCGACACGAGCGATCCGATAACGACCGAAATGCAGATTGCAACAACCGCGGCGAGGGCCATGGCGTTAAAGGTCTTCTCCCTAAACGCAGAGTCCGCCTTGGTGAGCAGAGCGTCGGAGCCGATGGCCCACAGCTTTACCTGTCCGACATGCTCGCCGGAAGACGTTACAATCTCGACGTTAGCAACGCTATCGGAGTCGGTTGGAGCAGACGAGACCGGGCTATGCGATGCCCTCTTGCCGCTCGTGTCGTCGGTCGTAGCCTGGTTTTCGCGTACATCGGCGGTGGCGCTTGCCGAGGGCCAGGAATCGTCATAAACGATCACGCCCTTTTTATTGACGACCTGCATGCCCAGATCGTCGGAAACCAAACTCGACGTTGCGACCGTGCGCAGTTCTCCCGCGGTCCAAGAGCCGTTTTCCTCATATGAGGTCGCCAACTTCTCGGCAGCGGAATTTGCGATTTCGACGATATTGGAGCGTGTGTAATCCGAAAAGACTGTGCCCCACACAACAGAGACAACGCCCACCAGCACCAATACTGTCATGAGCGATGTCAGAGCAAAAGCAAGTGCCATGCGCGAGGGATAGCTCATCGTTGGCCGTGAATCGGAACGAGGCGTGTTCCAACTAGCCTTGGAACCCGCCTCGCTCTCCTGCTTGTGCTTTTGTCCGATTTCAAAGCGCGCAGGTGTCATATGTGATTTCCCTATTTCTCGTCCGACTTATCGGTCTTGGCCGGAGCCTCGAAGCGATAGCCGACACCATGGACGGTGTAGAGCCACTTGGGCTTCTTGGGATCATCGCCCAGCTTGGCGCGAAGATTCTTCACGTGGCTATCGATGGTGCGCTCATAGCCCTCAAAGTCATACCCGAGCACTTTCTCGACCAGCTCCATGCGGTTATACACACGGCCGGGATGGCGGGCAAGCGTGATGAGCAGCTTGAACTCGGAAGCCGTCAGATCGACTTCCTTGCCCTCGACCAAGATCTTGTGGCCCGAGATATCGATGACCAGATCGCCGAAGTCGAGTACCTCGACGGCGGGCTCGTCGGCCTGATGGGCACGGCGGAACAGAGCGCGAACGCGGGCGACGAGCTCGCGCGGCGAGAACGGCTTAATCAGATAGTCGTCGGCGCCGAGCTCAAGACCGATAATACGGTCCTCGATCTCGCCCTTAGCCGTCAGCATGATGATGGGGACATCCGAGGTATCGCGAATGGTGCGGCAAACGCGCTCGCCGGGGATCTTGGGGAGCATAAGGTCGAGCACGACCAGGTCGAACTGATGCTTCTCGAACTCCTCGATCGCGGACTGGCCGTCGCCGACGCCCACAACCCAGTAGCCTTCGCGCTCGAGATAGGCAGCGACGGCGTCACGGATTGCCTTCTCATCCTCGACCAGCAGAATCTTTTTTGCATCTGAAGCCATAACACGGCCCCCCTGTCTCAATTAGCTAAGAACAAGCCCATTTTAACGCACCTGAGTCCGCCAGATGCCGCTATGACGCGGCAGCTCGGCGGGCGGTACTCACAATTACAACGCGTTTATTCCCCTGTTGGCGCCTTTTTAACCCCTCTAAGCTTAAAGAGAGAATAGGCGTGCAGTGACTGTCTCTGGTATACCCTGGCTGTTGCGCACCGTGGCGTACGTAAGGAATGAGTCCGACTTTCCCGCCGTAGCTGGATAATCGCCATACTCCAAAGCGCGGTCGGGCGACAGCAGCGAGCCATAGGTCTTGGCAGAGGTGTCGATCAGGAAATGCGACGCCTGTACCTTAACAAGGTATTTATTCTTCTTGCCAGCCGCACATGCAAGCGGCTCGCGGGACAGGAAGAAATACGGCCCTCCCTCATTACCGATATACGTGCCCATGTTGCCCAGGCTGCCCACGCCACTATAGGCCGCCTCGATAGAAAACACGAAGGTATCGCCCATATATACGGCCTCGAAAGGCGAGACTGACGAGGGAAGAACTAGCTGGGCACGTTTGGTGTTGTTGCCGTCGGTCAGATCGATTGCCGTTATGCCGTAGTAGACGCCCTCGTCGTTGCGGACACGCGGCGAGATGGTCAAAATGCCGTCGCTCGCGCGCGGGGCCGATGCAAAGCGGCCCGTCGATTTCCAAATTACCTCGGCCTTGGATTCATCAAGCGAGCGACGATAGCAAAACGAATCACTACTCGTTTTATTGCCGCCTGCCGAAGGCATTTTATACCAGATGACCGATGACCCGAACGCCGTGAACAGGGGCGGATCATAGTCCTTGCCACCTCGATCGAGCTCAACCACGTCGCCAGAGAGCGAAGCGCCCGACAGATTTTGAGCGTAGAGCTTCCACGATGAATTGGCAAAGTTCATCTCAACCCACGCGAATACGCCGTCGCCGGCACGGACATCGTAGAATGCATATCCCGTGCCCTCGATAGGATCCTCGATTAATGTGGTAAGCGAGCCATCACCCAGGTTGAGCACACCGAGTGTGTTGGCGTGCAGCGCCGATGCGGGCGCCATCATCGCCGCGGCGTAATCGCCGTCGCAGTAGTACAGCAGCGTACCCAGAGGCAGCGTCCACGACGCCGCCGGCTCAAGATCGATGTCGACTGCCTCGTACTCATCCGTAATCGAGATGATCTTGGAATCGTCCTTGATAACCTGCGGCTCGCCGGCGGCATCATCGCTGGTGCCCGTTTTTTTCGAGCATCCGGCAAGTACCGTGGCAGCGCCCGCGGCAGCCCCACCGAGTACGAAGCCGCGACGCGATATTCCGTTCTTGATGTGATCGGCGATACCCATTAGGCGATCTCGGCGCGAGCGGCCTCGATAGCGCGTGTAAGCTGGTCGGCGCAGGAGGTCTTTTTCATACCGCAGGTATTACCGGCGAGAACCTCGATTACGCGATCGGCAGGAGCGCCCTCGACCAGCTTGGAGATAGCCTTGAGATTGCCGTCGCAGCCGCCGGTAAATTCAACGCCCATCACCTTGTTGCCGTCATCGGAAAGGTCAAGGTGAATATTGCGAGCACACACGCCCTGAGGCTTGTAATCAAACGAAATCATGCGATCCCCTCTCAGAATGTTATTCGAGACGACTATTATCCCCGTCTTTCCCTAAATGCAACGAGGCGCTTTGCCGGCAACACACATTACCAGCAAAGCGCCCTAAAAAGCTAACGTTATGCCCGAGCCTACTCGAAGCTCAGCTGCTCCAGACGATCAAAGACCGTGTCGATACGGGTGAGGAAGTCCCACGGATCAAAGATCTCGTCGAGCTTCTCCTGACTGACGGTGCAGCGCGGGTCGGCCTCGAGACGCTCCTTAAAGGTGGGGCCGGAGACACAATCCTGTACCTCGTGCCAGGTTGCCATAGCGTTCTCCTGCACAATGGCGTACGCGTCCTCGCGGGTGATGCCCGTATCGACAAGGGCGAGCAGCACCTTGGAGGAGAAGATGAGGCCGCGGGTCTTATTGAGGTTGGCCATCATGCGGGCGGGATACAGCTGCAGGCCGTCGATAACGCGGATGAGGCACTGGAACATGTGGTCGAGGGCGATGAAGCTATCGGCCTGGGCGACGCGCTCGGCAGAGGAGTGCGAAATGTCACGCTCGTGCCACAGGGCGACGTTATCGAAGGCAACCTGGGCGTTGGACTTCACGACGCGCGACAGACCGCAGACTTTCTCCATGGTGATGGGGTTGCGCTTGTGCGGCATGGCTGAGCTGCCCTTTTGGCCCTTACGGAACGGCTCCTCGGCCTCGAGCGTATCGGTCTTCTGTAGATTGCGAACCTCGGTAGCGATGCGCTCACAGGTGGCCGCTGTAGTGGCAAGCACGCCGGCAAGGTAGGCATGGTGATCGCGGCTGATGACCTGCGTGGACAGAGGATCGTGGACCAGGCCCAGGTGCTCGCAGACGTACTCCTCGACGAACGGCTCGATGGAGCTGTACGTGCCGACAGCGCCCGAGATAGCACCGAAGGCAACATTCTTGCGGGCGTCCTCAAGACGATCCAGATCGCGCTTGAGTTCCCAGGCCCAAGAGCCAAACTTCATGCCGAAGGTCATCGGCTCGGCGTGGATGCCATGAGTGCGGCCGGCACAGAGCGTGTTGCGCTCCTCAAAAGCGCGACGCTTGCAAATCTCGCCGAGTTTTTTGACGTCCTCGATGATCAGGTCGCAGGCCTGGGTGAGCTGGTAGCACAGGGCCGTGTCGCCCAGATCGGAGCTGGTCATGCCATAGTGAACCCAGCGGCTGGGCTTGGGGTCGCCCTCGGGAACATCGGCATCGATGTATTCCTTCATGTTGGTCAGGAAGGCAATGACGTCGTGGCGCGTGACTTCCTCGATCTCATCGACCTTCGCCTTCTCAAAGTTGGCATGGTCGCGGATCCACTGGGCCTCGTCTTTGGAAATACCGATCTTGCCGAGCTCCGCCTGGGCCTCGCAGGCCAGAACCTCGATCTCCTGCCAAATGGCGTACTTGTTCTCGAGGGAGAAGATGTGTCCCATCTCCG
>USHR01000123.1 GCA_900554495.1 uncultured Collinsella sp. | reverse complement strand
ATCTACACTCTCTCCGTCGTCGGCAGCGTCAGATGTGTATAAGAGACAGCATATGATCGGCGCGGTCGGCTGCGACGCATTTGGCACGTCGCTCGTGGCGGGGCTCCAAGACGCCGGCGTGGACTGTGACTTTGTAGTGCATCGCGATGATGTGGAGACGGGAACGGCGACCATCATTCGCTGCGAGGGAGACAACCGCATCGTGCTGTCGCCGGGCGCCAACCATGCGCTTGCGGGCGAGGACGTTGCCCGCGCGCTGAGGCGTCTGGTGGCCGATGAACTCGATAGTGACGCCAGCGAGATTGCCCCGGCTGCCGGAAGCGTCTTTATCGCCCAGGGCGAATGTGACCTTGCGGCGACGGCCGAGGCGCTTGTTTGCGCTCACGAGCTGGGGTTCTATACGGTCTTTAATCCGGCGCCTGCCTGCGATGTGCCTGCGGAGGCCTGGTCCGCGGTCGACCTGGTCTGCCCCAACGAGACCGAGTGCCAGGTGCTGACGGGCATTCTGCCCACGGATGATGCGAGTTGCGTCGCCGCGCTCAATGCGCTGCTCGACAAGGGCGCCGGAGCTGCGGTCATCACGTTGGGCGGCGCCGGGTCGGTTACGCTCGGCGATGACGGCGAGCTGCTGCGCATGCCGGCACTTTCGAGTACGGTAGTCGATACCACGGCCGCCGGCGATACGTTTATCGGCGCGTTGGCGGCGGCTCGCCTAGAGGGCTTGCCGCTCTTTGAGTGCATGGCTGCGGGTGCTCGCGCCTCGGCAGTGACGGTGTCGCGCCTGGGCGCTCAGCAATCGATTCCCACGCGCGCCGAAGTTGAACATTGGTTTGGTTAAACGATAAAGACGGAGAAGCGGAGTAGAACAATGGCAATCAAGAAGCTGATCCTTGATCTGGATATGGGTGTGGACGATGCGATGGCGCTGGCCTATGCCATCGCGAGCCCCGAGGTGGAGCTCGTGGGCATCACCACGTGCTTTGGCAACGTGCGCGTCGAGCAATCGGCGCACAACTGCCTGGCGGTGCTCGATCTGCTGGGTCGCCCCGAGGTTCCGGTGTACCTGGGTGCCGACCGTCCTCTGCAGGCGACTGAGCCCTATACGCCGCCGGCGTCCACCGCGCTCATTCACGGCAAGAACGGCATCGGCGGCGCGAGCGTGCCCGCGTCGCCCTACGAGCCGGTGGGGGCGACCTCGGCCGACGGCAACGCCGCGGTCGATTATCTGATTGATGCCGCGCGCACCTATGGTCCCGATCTGGTCTACGTAGCGACTGGCCCGCTCTCCAACCTGGCGCTCGCCCTGGAGCGCGATGCGGCGGCGATGATGTCCATCGGCCGCGTGGTCGTGATGGGCGGCGCCCTTACCGTGCCCGGTAACGTGAGCGCGGGCGCCGAGGCCAACATGGCGAGCGACCCCGAGGCAGCCGACGCGGTGCTGCGCTCGGGCCGTAAGCTCACCATGGTGGGTCTGGACGTGACGCATCGCGTGGTGCTCACACGCCGCGACATTGCCGGCTGGACGGGCTCGGGCACCATGGCGGGCTGCGCATTTGCGAGCATGGTCGAGCACTACATTGGCTCGTACGAGATGAACGCACCCTACCTGGGTGGTTGTGCGCTGCACGATCCGCTGGCCGTTGCCGTGGCGATCGACCCCACGCTCGTAGGTGCGCTCGGCTGCAACCTGCGTGTTGATCTGCTGGGCGAGTACCGCGGTCGCACCATCTGCGATGAGCGCCGCCTGTCCGATCCGGACAAGAGCACGCTTGTGGCACTGACCGTGGATGCTCCGCGCTTCCTGTCCGAGTTCAAGACGCGTATGGCCCGTGTCCTTGGCTAAGTTGTCTTTTTGGGACGGGGCTTTTTTGACTGTTATGATTGGTGCGACCATTCGAACCAGCTAAAAGGGCCCGTCCCAAATTGACTACCGAGAGGATCTGCCATGGAGCGCATCGCGAGTTTTTCCGTTGACCATCTGCTGCTTGAGCCCGGCGTGTATGTGAGCCGCATCGACCGCGATCCGGCGACCGGTGCTGCCGTCACCACGTTTGACCTGCGCCTGACCACGCCCAACAAGGAGCCGGTCATGAACACCGCCGAGTGCCACACCATCGAGCACCTGGGCGCGACGTTCCTTCGCAATCATGCCGAGTGGTCGGGCCGCATTGTCTACTTTGGCCCCATGGGCTGCCGCACGGGCTTTTACCTGGTCGTGTTTGGCGAGGTGACGAGCGAGGAGATCCTGCCGCTCGTGCGTGAGCTGTTCGAGTTTGTCGCCGACTTTGAGGGTGATGTCCCCGGTGCCGCTCCCGAGGAGTGCGGTAACTACCTGGACCAGAACCTTCCCATGGCTAACTGGCTCGCGCGCCGTTACCTCGACCGCGACCTGGCCGATATCGACGAGAAGCACCTGCACTATCAGCAGGCGTAAAGGCCCTCACAGGAATAGCGTTTGTACTAGAAGTGCTCTCGCTCTTGCGGGGGCGCTTTTTCATGCCGAGCGCTCAAAACAGAACGAGATTGTTCTAGAATGTTCATACTGTCACATAAACAAACAGGAGTGAACATGCATATCTACTCTGTCTCTGATCCCGAGTTCAAGTCCTATGGCCGCGTGTGGGATGACGTTCCGTCCAGCCTGACCGCTCCACTCGTCGAGGCACTTGCGGCTACGCCCATCCCCGAGGGCAGCAAATACGTGGCCTCCGCGCCCGAGCTCGAGCAGGTTGAGGGCGCCGACACGCTCGGCCTGCTCATGTACGGCGGCTGCCCCTTCCAGCTCGGCTGGTGCAACGGCCACAACACACGACTCAACTGTCTGGAGTATCACCGCGCGAGTGAGTTTAACCTGGGCGCCCGCGACTTTATCCTGCTCGTGGCGCATCGCTGGGAGATCGAGGACGGAAAGCTCGATACCGCGTTCGTCAAGGCGTTCCGCGTGCCGGCGGGCAAGGTTGTCGAGGTCTTCAACACCACGCTCCACTACACGCCGTGCATGGTCGATGAAAGCGGCTTCCAGGTGATGGTGGCACTGCCCGCCGGTACCAACGGTCCGCGCCCCGAGGCCGCAACCGACATGCCTGCCGCCGGTGACAGCTACTGCTACTGGAAGGCCGACAAGTGGGTCCTCTGCCATGCTGACAGCCCCAAGGCAGCCGAAGGCGGCTACGTGGGCCTCATCGGAAAGAACCTCGACATCGCCTGCGACTAGAATCTTCTGTCTCAATCTGTAACACCTAGCGGGCTAAATCGCCTCTACCTGTTACAGATCGAGACAAACCGTAGAGGGCCGCCCGAAAAATCTCGATCTGTAACACCAGGCCCGATTTTGGCTGTCTAACTGTTACAGATTGAGACAAACCGGGCCCAAGCCACCACAAAGGTGCCTGTCCCCTTTGTGGCGGCTTGGACAGGCGGGTATCAAAAAGTGTCAGACGGGGCGGCTGCCGGGCACCTGCGCGCGAAAAGAAGTATCGGCCTGCGCCGTTGCCGTTGAGCGATACCCCGTTTGCAGGGATACTGAGCCTATGACAACAGCGTGCGAAAGGATTGATGCATGGCTTTCCGTAATGACTTCCTGTGGGGCGGCGCGACGGCTGCCAACCAGTGCGAGGGCGCCTACAACGTGGACGGCCGCGGCCTTGCCAACGTGGACGTGGCTCCGCACGGCCCCGAGCGCTATGCGGTGGTCTCTGGCCAGCGCAAAATGCTCGACTTCGAGGACGGCTATTACTATCCCGCGCAGACCGGCATCGATTTCTACCACCATTACAAGGAGGACATCGCTCTCTTTGCCGAGATGGGCTTTAAGACCTTCCGTATGAGCCTGGCTTGGACCCGCATCTTCCCCAACGGCGACGAGACCGAGCCCAACGAGGCTGGCCTGGCCTTCTACGAGGATGTGTTCCGCGAGTGCCAGGCGCACGGCATCGAGCCGCTCGTGACTATCACGCACTTCGACTGCCCGATTCATCTCATCAAGGAGTACGGCGGCTGGCGCAACCGCAAGCTCATCGACTTCTACAAGAATCTCGCGACCACGATCTTTACCCGCTACAAGGGCCTGGTGAAGTACTGGCTCACCTTTAACGAGATCAATATGATCTTGCACCTGCCGTTTATGGGTGCCGGCCTGGTCTTTGAGGAGGGCGAGAACAAGGAGGCCGTCGAGTACCTGGCCGCCCACAACGAGCTCGTCGCCAGCGCTTGGGCAACCAAGATTGCTCACGAGATCGACCCCGAGATCAAGATCGGCTGCATGCTCGCCGCAGGTAGCTACTACCCCTACAGCTGCCGTCCGGGCGATGTACGCCAGGCGCAGCTCGATAACCAGGACAACTACTTCTTCGTCGACGTCCAGAGCCGCGGCTACTACCCGGCCTATGCCGTCAAGAAGCTCGAGCGTCTAGGCATCGATGTGGGCATGACCGACGAGGACCGCGAGATCCTGGCCGCCAACACCGTCGACTTCATCAGCTTTAGCTACTACAGCACCCGCTGCTCTGCCGGTGCCGATAACCCCGATGTCGAGCGCACCCAGGGCAACGCCTTCGCCGGCGCCAAGAATCCCTACCTGCAGGAGAGCCAGTGGGGCTGGGCCATCGATCCGCTGGGCTTCCGCATCACCCTTAACGACCTGTACGACCGTTATCAGAAGCCGCTGTTTGTGGTCGAGAACGGTCTGGGCGCCAAGGATGTTGTCGAGGAGGATGGCTCCATCAACGACGACTACCGTATCGACTACCTGCGTCAGCACATCCAGACCATGCGCGACGCGGTGACCGAGGACGGCGTTGACCTGCTGGGCTACACCACCTGGGGCCCGATCGACCTGGTGTCTGCCGGCACGGGCGAGATGTCCAAGCGCTACGGCTTTATCTATGTGGATCGCGACGATGCGGGCAACGGTACCCTCAAGCGTTCCAAAAAGAAGAGCTTCGACTGGTACAAGCATGTCATCGAAACGAACGGTGAGGACCTGTCCTAAGGGCACTGAGGCGCTCAACCTTGGGGCTCCAACCCTCCTCGCGTACCTAAGTACGCTTCGTCGGGCTTGTCGCTCCCAATCTTGAGCACCTCAGGCCCTTAGGGGACGGGCCTGACCGCTGTGAATTTCGCGGGCTCATCCTCATAGTCTCCTAATCAAGGCGCCCGGCGAGTATGTGCTCTCCGGGCGCCTTGCCGTCTGCGGATTTTGGGACATGCGGCCCGCTTTTTCGACTCATCTGTCGGTACACTAAAGGGACTATGGGTACCCGCGAGCGACATATCGGCCACGCGGCCGCCCGGACCGCGCCGGTTGCGGATCCCAGGGGTGGCAGGCTCTTCGCCATGCCGCGATTCCTTGTTGGCATAACACATCAGGTGTATCGTCATCGCGTCTTTGCTATCGCCGGCGCCATCACCGCACTGTTCCTCATGCTTTTGGCGG
>USHR01000122.1 GCA_900554495.1 uncultured Collinsella sp. | reverse complement strand
CCATGGGCTTCTTTGACAAGATGTTCGAGAAGAAAGAGTGCGCGATTTGCGGTACCGAGCTGGGACTTTTGGGAAAGACCAAGATCAACGAAGGCTACCTGTGCAAAGAGTGCGTCGGCAAGCTCTCCCCCTTCTTTGGCGGCTATCGTTCCAGCACCGCGGACGATATCCGCGAGCAACTCGCCTACCGCGAGGCCAATGCCGAGCGCCTGGCCTCGTTCAACCCCACGCGCACGCTCTCTGCCGGGCGCACCAACATCATGCTCGACGAAGACGCGGGCCTGCTGATCATTACCTCGCAGAGCCGCTGGCGCGACGCCAATCCCGACATCATCGAGTTCTCACAGGTACTCGGCTGCGATATGGATATCGACGAGCATCGCACCGAAATCTATCGCGAGACCAAGGACGGCGAGCGCGAGAGCTACAACCCGCCGCGCTACGACCTGGATTACGACTTTAATCTGACCATCCACGTCAACACGCCGTACTTTACCGAGATCAACCTGCGCGTGAACGACTCCGCCATCGATCAGCGCGGTTCCATCGAATACCGCGAGGCCAAGCGCCAGGCAACCGAGGTCCGCGACGCGCTGATGCAGCTGCGCCAGGAGACGCGCGACAGCGTCGTGGCCGCCAAGGCCCCCAAGACCGCGGTCACCTGCCCCTTCTGCGGTGCAACCACCATTCCCGATGCCAGTGGGCGCTGCGAATACTGTGGTGGCGCCATCGGCGCATAGCCTCCGGCACGGAAAGGACCGATCATGGCCTTCGAGAGCGTCAACTATCAGTGCCCCGCGTGTGGCGGCCCCCTTCACTTTGCCAGTGCCGAGCAAAAGCTCGTCTGCGACTACTGCGATTCGCGTTTTGAAGTCGAAGAAGTCGAGGCCCTCTATCGCGAACGCCAGGACAAGGCAGATGCCAAAGCCGATGCCGCAGCCGCGGCCCCCAAGCCTGCTGTCGACGATGCCGTGCAGGAGCTGGCTCAAAACGCCAGCTACATCTGCTCGTCGTGCGGTGCCGAGCTGGTCTCGGACGGCACCGTCGCCGTCACCACCTGTCCGTACTGCGGCAACCCCGCCGTGGCACCCGGCCAGCTCTCGGGCGATTTCTCACCCGACCTGGTGATCCCGTTTAAGCTCGAGCGCGACGACGTTATGGCCGCACTCAAGGGGCACTACAAGGGCAAGATCCTACTGCCCAAGAGCTTTGTCACCGGCAACCACATCGACGAGGTCCAAGGTGTCTACGTGCCGTTTTGGCTCTACGGCGCCCGCGTTGACGGCGAAGTGCACTTTGACGCGACCAACGAGACCGTGACTGAGGAATCCGACCGCACTGTAACGACCACCGACCACTACGATGCCTACCGTAAGGGCAATATCTCGTTTAAGCGCGTGCCCGTCGACGGATCGTCCAAGATGCCCGACGGCCACATGGATGCCATCGAGCCGTTTGACTACGACGCGCTGCGCCCGTTTTCGGTCGCGTATATGCCCGGCTACATCGCCAACCGCTATGACGAGGATTGCGAAACCTGCAAGGCGCGCGCCGAACGTCGTATGGAAGAAAGTACGATTTCGGCCCTGCGCGAGACCGTCGTCGACGAGTATGACGACGCTACGGTCGAAAGCAAGCAGCTCGACTACACCTGGGAAGACAGCGACTACGCCCTGTTCCCCGTGTGGATGCTTTCCACCTCGTGGAACGGCAAGAGTTATCTGTTTGCCATGAACGGCCAGACCGGTCGCATGGTCGGCGAGCTCCCCTGCTCCAAGCCCAAGCTCGCCATCGCCTCGGTGCTGTTCTTTGTGATCGGGTTTGTCCTCTCCCAGATTCTCTTTATGGGTGGGAATGCCTTCGATCCGGACTACCTCACTTTTGACGTCGAGGGCATCCTCATCAACATCGTCGCGCCGTTGATCATCGTGGTCATCGCAGACGTGCTGCTGGTGAGCCAGCTCAAGACGGCCAACGAGGCCACCCACGCCGATTGCTACTGTGGCGAGCTCGACCTGACCGAGAAGCACGACGCCTTCAGCCACACCGAGACCACCGTTGTCATGAAGGACAACAAGGACGATTAGCCATTCTGACCAATACCACCCGGCCTTTGACGAGAAAGGAAGATCACCATGGGACTCTTGAAAGCTGGATTGGGCGCTGCCGGCGGCGTCATGGCCGACCAGTGGAAGGAATTTATCTACTGCGAATCGATGCCCGCTGACGTCTTGGCCTGCAAGGGCAGCAAGCGCACCGGCGGCCGCAGCTCCAACACGCGCGGCGAGGACAACGTCATCTCCAACGGCTCCGTCATCGCCGTCAACGACGGCCAGGGCATGCTCGTGGTGCAAAACGGCAAGATCATCGAGGTTGCGCTGGAGCCTGGCGAGTTTGTCTTTGACACCGGCAGCGAGCCGAGTGTCTTCAGCGGCAACCTGGGCGACTCCATCAAGGAGACCTTCGCCAATATCGGCAGCCGCTTTACCTTTGGCGGCGACGCGGGCAAGGACCAGCGCGTCTACTTCATCAACACCAAGGAGATCATCGGCAACAAGTACGGCACCGCCTCTCCCGTGCCCTTCCGCGTAGTCGACAACAATATCGGTCTGGATGTCGACATCTCCGTTCGCTGCAACGGCGAGTATTCGTACCGTATCACCAACCCGCTGCTGTTCTACACCAATGTGTGCGGCAACGTGACCGATAGCTATACGCGCGACAAGATCGACAGCCAGCTTAAGTCCGAGCTGCTCACCGCCCTGCAGCCCGCCTTTGCCAAGATTTCGGAGATGGGCATCCGCTACAGCGCTATCCCCGGTCACACCACCGAGCTCGCCCGCGCGCTCAACGAGGTCCTCTCCGCCGACTGGCGCGATCTGCGCGGCGTCGAGATCGTGAGCTTTGGCGTTAACTCCATCGCCGCCTCGCAAGAAGACGAGCAGATGATCAAGGACCTGCAGAAGGCCGCGGTCATGCGCGATCCCACCATGGCAGCAGCCAACATCGCCAGCGCCCAGAGCGACGCGATGCGCGCGGCAGCGGCCAACCCCAACGGCGCGATGGCAGGCTTTATGGGCATGGGCATGGCAGGTGGCATGGGCGGCATGAACGCTAGCCAGCTGTTCGCCGCCGGTCAGGCACAGCAGCAGGCTGCCCCGCAGCCGGCTCCGGCACCCGCCCCGGCTCC
Source organism: uncultured Collinsella sp. (assembly GCA_900554495.1). Classification (GTDB taxonomy): domain Bacteria; phylum Actinomycetota; class Coriobacteriia; order Coriobacteriales; family Coriobacteriaceae; genus Collinsella. The sequence goes on along the minus strand of USHR01000122.1, from coordinate 2,306 downwards.
TGTCGCCGCACCTGCGGCCGGCACGTGGACCTGCAGCTGCGGCGCCACCAACACCGGCAAGTTCTGCTCCGAGTGCGGTAGTCCCGCACCCGCCCCGGCACCGGCCAAGTGGTTCTGCCCCAACTGCGGCAGCGAAAACGGCGGCAAGTTCTGCAGCAACTGCGGAACGCCCAGGCCCTAGCCCCTCTATCCGGTAATTGGCGGGGAGGTCCGCCACCCCCGCATTTGCTTCTATGGGTTTCGTTCGATAAAGGAGGACACCATGAAGACAACGTTCAAAAAGTCCGCACTCGCATTTCTGACATGCGTCCTGGCGCTCGCCTTTGCCCTGACGGGCTGCAGCGGCGGCGGCAAAGACCCCAAGGCCAACTTCGTCGGCAGCTGGGAACTCTCGGGTGGAACCGTGGATGGCGAAGAGCTAACCGATGAGTACATGAAGATGCTCGAGGATTGGGGTGTCCACTGCGTCCTGATTCTCGATGAGGACGGTACAGGTGCCCTCGACCTGTTCCTTGAAGTCGTCGACCTTAAATGGGAGGCAAAGGACGCCACCACCGTAACCCTCACCGCCGAAGACGAGTCGTATGACATGAAGCTCAAGGACGGCAAACTCATCCTCGAAGAAGATGACGGAAATCTTGTCTTTACCAAGTCCGACAAGGACCTGTCCGGCACGGTGAAGAAGGATCGCGAGGCGGCCGAGAAGGAAGAGGAGATCGATGAGGCCGTCGAAGACGACGATGTCCAGAACGTCGAAATCTCCCCCGCCGTCACCGTCGCCGATGACGATCTGTGCACCATCACCATCACCGAGAAGTTCAAGGACGACTGGGGCGATATCGGCTTTGTCGTCAACATCACCAACAAGAGCGACAAGGACCTGACCTTCTACGCTCCTTCCGGCAAGACCAACGTCAACGGCACCATGAAGGAACCCTGGTTCTCGGCTCACCTGATGCCCGGCACCAACGCCACCGAGGAGTTCACGTTCTCGAGCGGCGAGCTTGACAGCCTTGACGACCTGGTCAACACGACCATCGGCATCGACGCCTACCTGACCGATTCCTACGAGGACGTCGCTTCCTACACCGCGACCATCGCGTAGCGACAGACACCGACAGCCGCGGATTGGCGGACATATCCGCGCACACCAGGCGGGGCCGCAGGAGTTGATCCTGCGGCCCCGTCGTTTTTATGCCGACAGCACTGCCCATACAAGCAGGCCGCCCGCCGTTTTTAGATGCGAAACGGCGGGCGACCTATCTTTACGGCGCCGGAACACGGGCGGCGCACCGACTACGGGCGCTCCATATTGGGGACGATGCTGCCTTCGGTCACCGCATGCACGGCAAGACGCATAATGTTGTCGTAGCCGGTCTTGCTCAGGATCTCAGAAATGCGGCGCTTGATGGTGCCCTCACTCATAAACAGCTCGGCCGCAATCTCGCGGCGGCTCTTGCCCTCGCAGGCAAGGCGCAAAATCGACAGCTCGACATCGTCGAGTGCCGCCGTGCCCGAAAAAATGCTCTCGGGCGGCTTGGGAAACGTGCAATAGCCCGCCAGCGTGGAGCGCATCACGGCGAACAGCTCGTCGATACCGACGTTCTTGTACACAAAGCTATCGACGCCCGCCTCACGGGCCTGATCGACAAAGGTGATCTCGGGCATGCCGGTCATGATAATGATGCGACACTCGGGCAGCTGCTCCTTGATGCGCGCCGCCGCCACGATGCCGTTGGAATCATGCTCGGTGCATACGTCCATCAGTATCATGTCCGGACGCTCCTTGAGCGCGACACCCAAGGCCTCGGAGGCATCGGCGATGGCGGAAACAACGGTCATATCGGGCTGGTCGCCAACGGAGCGCGCCAGGCTCTCGCGCAGGATGGCCTGGTCTTCGACGATTAACACGCGGATCATGAGCTTCTCCTTTGGGACGTGTCGTTGGCGTTAAGCGGGATGGACACCGCAAGCGTAAAGGGCGGGGCGGCGTGGACCTCTAGGCTGCCACCCAGATCTTGCGCGACATGCCTCATACCTGGGATACCCGTTCCCTCGCGATACGATACGGGGGCCGGGGGCCCGTCGTTAGAAATCGTCATGCGCGCGACGGCGCCAGCATCCGCCCCCTCCTGCCACAGACGCACGTGGACCCGATGCGCCTGCGCATGCTTGGTGGCATTGGTCGAGGCCTCGCGGATAATCTGCAAAAATGCGGCGGCGACACGCGCGTCCTCAGGCAGCGCACCCTCAACATCGATCTGCACACTCACCAGGCCAAAAGCATGGACGATATCACCCAGCTG
>USHR01000121.1 GCA_900554495.1 uncultured Collinsella sp. | reverse complement strand
AGATGAGCGCTAGTCTCGTGGGCTCGGAGATGTGTATAAGAGACAGGCCCTGCGTGACGGCATAGGGAAGTCCCGCACGGCGCACGATGCGCTCAATGGTATGGATCACTTCGAGATGGCCCAGGTACTTAAGGCGATCGCGCTTGCCATAGCGAACACGAAGTCTAAAGAGCGTGGGGTTGTCGGTCAGGCGCTCACTCATGCGCGATCACCCATCAATACATTCTTGGCGTGGAGCGTGGGGCAGATCCCGCAGCCGGTGCACGACGTACGGGTGCAGTCGGGAGTCGTGACGCCCTCGAGCGAGCGACGGTACTCGCGCTCGAGGAAACCGCGCGTGCAGCCGGGGCTCACATGCTCCCACGGCAAACGCCAATCCAACTCGTAGGGCAGGTGCACGAGTTCATTGAGGTCGATGCCGTTTTTGGCAGCAGCTTCCTTCCAGTTATCGAGCGAGAAATGCTCTACCCAGGCGTCAAAGCGAGAACCCGAGCGCCAAGCATCGATGATGACGGGCGTCATGTCACGACCGGCGCGGGAAAGCGCGGCCTCGATGAGCGAGGTCTCGGCATCGTGGTAATGCACGCGGACGGCACGGTTGCGAACGCTCGTGATGAGCAGCTTCTGGCGACGCTTGACGTCGTCGTAGTCGAGCTGCGGGCACCACTGGAACGGCGTGGCAGCCTTGGGGATAAAGACCGAGACCGAGATGGACACCGAGATCGAGCCGCGACGAGCCTTGGGCACCACGGAACGACCGAGCTCCAGCACGTGATCGGCCAGATTGGCGATGGCCACGATGTCCTCGTCGCGCTCGCCGGGAAGGCCCATCATAAAGTAGAGCTTCATGCGGTTCCAGCCGGCCTCGAAGGCCGCCTTGGCCGCACGGTCCAGGTCCTCCTCGGTCACGTTTTTGTTAATGATGTCGCGCATGCGCTGGCTGCCGGCCTCGGGCGCGAACGTCAGGCCGCCCTTCTTTTCGCCGGCAACCGACTCGGCCATATCCACGCCAAACGAATCCAGGCGCTGCGACGGAATAGACACGCGAATACCCGTATCCTCCAGGCGACGGTTGAGCCTGCCGAGCACGTCGCGAATGCAGGAGTGGTCGGTCGTGGAGAGCGAGGTCAGCGACACCTCGTCATAGCCAGTCTTTTCCAGACCCTGAATCACCGACGAGACGATCTGGTCGGCCGAGCGCTCGCGCACCGGGCGATACGTCATGCCAGCCTGGCAAAAACGACAGCCGCGGGCACAGCCGCGCAGGATCTCGATAGACAGGCGGTCGTGAACCAGCTGCGCATAGGGCACGCACGACTGCGACAGCGGATTCGTGGCGCCGAAATCCTCGACGACGCGCTTGTAGACCACAGTCGGCGCATCCTTACCCTCACGCGGCACGGTGTAGCCGTGCGGCGAGCAGGGCACGTCGTGACGCACCTCATAGAGCGACGGCACGTAGTTGCCGGCAATGGATGCAAGCTGCTCGACAATCTGCGCGCGCGGGACTCCTTCGTCACGCAGGCGACGATGCAGCTGGCAGGTCTCGAGCAGCGATTCCTCTCCCTCACCGATGAGGACGGCATCGAAGAAGGCCGCGTACGGCTCGGGGTTGTACACCGAGGGACCGCCGGCGATGATGATGGGGTCGTCTTCGCCTCGGTCGGCCGCTAACAGCGGAATACCAGCGAGGTCGAGTGCCTCGAGGAAGTTCGTCACCGCCATCTCGTGCGGAACATGCAAGCCGACAATATCAAACGAAGCGACCGGCGCTGCACCCTCGAGCGACAGCAGCGGAATGCCCGCCTCGCGCATGGCGTCACCCATATCTGGCCACGGCACATAGCCGCGCTCGCAGGAGATGCCCTCGGCCTGGTTAAGGATGTTGTAGAGGATGGCGATGCCCTGGTTGGGCAGACCAACCTCGTACACATCCGGGTAGATCAGGCAGCAACGGTAGTCGGCATCGGCCTTGGAAAGCGTACCCCACTCGTGATCGATATAGCGGCTCGGCTTCTCGACCTTGGCGAGCAGCGGCTCAATTAAATGAAAACAGTCTTGGTATGCAACGCGCAACGGAAAACCCCTAAGCAGCGAGATCTGATGCGTCCTGATAGGACGCCATGGGACGAGTAGCGCCCGCGACCGTGGTCACCAGATCGCGAACGCGGGAGAACGTGGCAGTGACCACCTCGTTGGCACGGCTGTAGTCGACATCGCGCTCGTAGAGCGAAACGAGCGCACGGCCCATGCCATAGGTGCCCGCGGCAGCAGTGAGCGCCTTGACGGCAAACCCAATATGCGGCGTCTGCTTGACGAGCGCGCGGGTGACCGCGCGGATCACAAGACCGCCGGCAAGCACGCCGGCGACCTCGTAGCCGCGCTCAGGCTTAATGCCGCGTCCAAAGACGGCAGCGAGCTCAAAGAGCATGCCCACCTGCGCCAGCGCCATAACGGGATAATCGGCGCCCGGCAAAAACACCAGTGCACCGGTCGTCATATTGGTGAGCGCGCACGAGGTGATGATACGGTTGGCCGCCGCGATGCGCATGAAGGCAAAGTTCGCCGCAAAAGCCGTTTCCTTGTCGGTGCGATCGAGAATCCAGCGGGCAAGCGTCTCGAGCAGATACGTCTTATCGGTTGCCGCTACCACGCCGAGCATGGGCGTGGACTCCTCGATAAACGGCACCTCCACAGCAGACTCGGCAAGCACGCACACGGGCGCGCCGGCGATCACGAGCTCCTGCACGGCACTCTCCAAGCGGTCGGAACCACACGAGAGCACCAGCACCACATCGGTATCGGTCTTTGGAGCAATTCGCTCCTCCCCCAGACGCTCGACGCGCACAATGCCCGAGGTCGTCTGCGGCACAAAGGCGTCACGCACCGTCTCGGCCAGAAAGCGCGAGGCGGACGAATCCAGATAGACCGAGACGCGCACCGGCGTATCGGAATCCTTCTTAACGGACGCGCCCATCTTAAAAGCGCGGGTCAGCTTATCTACGGGAATTTTCATAGCAAACCCCTCCAGCGGTTACGCGGCGCCCGAACGATGCCGCCATATGGATTGTACGATACCCACCGTCAGCAGCTGAATCATCATCGAAGACGAACCGAAGCTAATAAACGGTAGCGGAATACCGGTAATCGGCATCATGCCGATGCACATGCCGATGTTTTCGAAGGTCTGGAACGCCCACATGCCAACGATGCCAACACACGAAAGACGCAAAAACAGGGACTCACACTTAAAAGCAACGCGGATCGTCGAGAAGATGAGCAGTACGTACAAGCACAGCAGCAAAAAGGAGCCGCAAAAGCCAAAGGTCTCGGACAGAAAGGCGAAGACGAAGTCGGTGTGGAACTCAGGCAGAAAGCCGCCGGCCGACTGCGTCGCATGGCCCAAACCCTTACCAAAGAAGCCACCCGAGCCAACGGCGATAAGCGACTGCTGCAGGTTGTAGGCATCGTCCGAATCGGCATTATCGGGGTCGATAAAGACCGTCAGACGGTTCATCTGATACTGCTTGATAAGCACATCGTGGCCGAGCAACGAATCAAAGACCGAATCGAGCGCCAGGACGAGGGCCACCAGGCCCACGAGCAGGGCCAGGGTCGACAGCACCCATTCGCGGCGTGCACCACTCATACAAATGACGATGGCGCCCGAAACCAGCACAACAAGGCCCGAGCCCAGGTCGCCCATGGCGACGACGGCCAAAAACGGAATGGACAACATGCCGCAGAGCTTGACGTAGTCGCGAACGGTATCGATGCGACCGTTATACTGCGAGCCAAGCGTAGCAATAAAGAAGATGGTGATGAGCTTGGCAAGCTCAACCGGCTGGAATGTCAAGCCGATACCGGGAATCTTGATCCAGCCCGTCATGCCCAGACCGCCCGTATAGGACAGACCCGGAATCTTGGGCGAGAGGATCACGATCAGGTCGATGACGAGCAACGCCGTCGAGAAATTGGAAATACCGCGCAGGTCGGAGCGCCAGACCAGCACCGCCAGCACCGTGCCGATGCCAATTCCCAGCAGATGGCGTGAGAACGAAGCATCGGCCTTAAACTGCGAAGCCGACCAGATAATGATGGCACCGTAGGCGACGAGCGCCACTGTAGCCACGAGCACACCGATATGGACCTTTTGGCGAAACGTGCCGCGCGAGGCCGAAAGTTGCTTGTTGACGCGGTCCAGGCTGCTACGAGAGCCGGTCTTGGTTGAACGGAACAGATCCGCCGGAGAAAAATCCATCGCAACCTCCTATCGAACCGAAGAATCGCCCGAGGCCGAAGAGGTATCGGGCTCGTCATAAATCACACCGAGCACGTCGCGCACGACATGCATCGCGGTATCTGAGCCGCCGCCGCCCTGCTCCAGGACAGTAGCGATGACATACTTGGGATTATCGGCCGGTGCATAGGCGCAGAACCAAGCGTATTCGTCCTCGCCGCTTTTCTCGCCCGTGCCCGACTTGCCGTATACCTGCGGCGTCAGGGTACCAAAGTGCGCCGCCAGGGACGTCGATGCCGTGTAAATCACGTCGTGCATGCCGTTGCGAACAAGAGCCAAATCCGAATCACTGTTGATCTTGGCCTCCAGGCGCTTCTTCTTGCCCTTGCCGTTGTACTTATAGGCATCGCCGTCGCCATCGCGCGACACGGCAGACAAAAACACGTGAGGCACGTACTGTTTGCCGCCGTTGGCAAGACCCATATAGGCACACGCCATCTGCAGGGGCGTCACCAGGATGTCGCCCTGACCGATGGCAATGTTGGTCATATCGCCGGCATTCCACTTGCGGTCCTCGGCAGATGCGTCGGTGAAGTACGACTCTTTCCACTCGGCATCGGGAATACGGCCCGCGCCCTCACTCGGCAGATCGATACCGCAGGTCTTGCCTAGACCCCAGCGACGAAAGACCTCCTGCAGGCCCTCGGAATGTTTCTCGTCATAAAAGAACGCCTTGCCCATGTCGTAGAAGACGGGGTCGCACGAGTTGGCGATACCCGACTGCAGCGTCATGGTGCCGTGGCCGGAATGCAGCCAGCAGTACTTGCCCCACGACTTGCCCAGACCCGTCCAATAACCCGTGCAGTTGGTCGTCTGCCCCGACGTGTAGGTTCCAAACTCAAGACCGGCCAGTGCCGAGAGCGGCTTGATGGTCGAGGCCGACATGTACTGTCCGCTAATGGCGCGGTTGAGCAGCGGGTGCGAACCCTTGTCATCATTGAGCTCGGTCCACACGTCATTTGAGACACCGCCGATAAAGACGGACGGATCGAACTTGGGCTCGCTCGCCATGCCCAGGATCTCGCCATTGTTGGGATCGAGACACACCACTGCGCCGTTGCCGGCATTGCTGTAGCCAGTGGTCTTGGCAAGCTCGATAGCGCTCGCCAGCGCCGTCTCACAGGCCTGCTGAATCTTAAGGTCGAGCGTGAGCTTAATGTCGGAGCCGGCCTTCGCGGGCACGGCGCCGGCCTGACCGG
>USHR01000120.1 GCA_900554495.1 uncultured Collinsella sp. | reverse complement strand
TTCCGGAGACAGTCCCTTGCGGCGTAGTTCTTATTTAAGCCGTCCAAGTTTTGGGGTGCAGTTCACACGTGCGGCGGGGGTTCTTTCGTCCTGCGGAGTGCGCCGGAAAGGAAGGTCGCCCTCGGGCCTGCGTTACCTCGGCGCTGCCGTTACGGGCAATATAGATCTGAATAAAGATGGTGCGCGGCCTATTGGCCGCGCTTTTGTTTTGGTTCGCGCCATGTGGGGGTGATGGCGACGTGCATTTTTGCGAGTATTCTGCAATCGAAGGCCCCTGCATACTGACCTCGGGCGAAAAAATCGGGATTTCTCGATGTTTTCTACGAATGATGGGCGGGGTTATGGGCTGACAGCGTTTGATTTGCGGGGATATTCGCGGTCTTTGGCATTTATCGTGGCGCCCGAAGCCCTTGGTTATGTTGAAAACTCCTAAAAATGCACGGTGCTTAGAGGGGGACCTTCGCAACAAAGGAAACCGCCCCGTCGAAGTATGCATTCGACGAGGCGGTTTATGCATATACCCGATTAAGGATACACTGCGGATCTGTTAGAACTTGACGGTCGGCGCCTGGCGGGCAGCTTCGGCGGCCTCGAAGCCCTGGCGCTCCTTAAACTGGAAGATGCCGGCAAAGATGACGGCCGGGAAGGTCTGGATGGCGTTGTTGTAGCTAAGCACGCAGTCGTTGTAGCTCTGACGCGCGTAGCTCACCTTGTTCTCGGTGTCTTCGAGCGTGGCTTGGAGCTGCGTAAAGTTGGTGTTCGCCTTAAGATCGGGGTAAGCCTCGGCCACGGCGAAGAGCTGGCGCAGGGCGCCGGTCAGCACGTTGTCGGCTTCCATCTTGGCTTCGGGCGTGGTGGCGCTCACGGCGGCGTTGCGCGCGTTGACCACGGCGGCAAGCGTGTCCTGCTCGTGTTTGGCGTAGCCCTTGACGGTCTCGACCAGGTTGGGGATGAGGTCGTTGCGGCGCTGCAGCTGCGTATCGATGTTCTGCCAGGCGTTATCGATGCGGTTACGCTTGGTGACCATGTTGTTGTAGATGCCGGCGATGGCGCAGACAATCACAATGACAACAACGATGCCGATGATGACGGGAAGCATGATGTCTCCGTTTCGAATGGCCGCGGCGGCATGCGCCAGCTGCCGTTGGTATAACGCTACTAGTATACCCGCAACGTTTTGCCGTGCCGAACTTTCCGGTAAGCGTTATGTTTCCACCAAGGTGAGGCCATTCTCCAGGGGGTGGGCGATACAGGTGTAAGATATGCGACAGATTAGTGAGTGCTGTCTTTTCCTTGAGGAGGGCGATATGTATGGACCTTCGCATCAAGAAAACCTATCGGGCCCTGTTCGAGGCCTTTACTGAGCTGCTCGAAGAGCATCGGTTTGAGGACGTAACGGTTGCCATGCTGTGCGACCGCGCCATGATTCGTCGGACGACGTTCTACAAACACTTCCACGACAAAAACGATTACTTTGCCTTCTATATCGATGAACTCATGTCGGGCCTGCCGCAAAAGCGGGCCGGTGCGGATGGCGCGGAGGGCGCCGAGGACGTGCGCGCGCTTCGCCACGAAGTGTTCGCCGATGCCATGGATCTGATTCTGGCGCATGAGCAGCTCATGGATAACATTTTGGCGAGCAGTATGTCGGGTATGCTGACCAGCATGATTTGCGACCGCATCGCGCGCTCCATACGCGGGCGCGTGATGAGCGCGCTTGACGAGGACGCGCTCGCGCCTGTATCGCTCGAGACAACGTCTGAGTTTGTCGCCGGCGGCATTATTCGGCTCTTTACCATGTGGTGGGAATCGGGCCACGTACTAGAGCGCCGATCCGAAATCGCCGACGTGGTCGATGCACTGTTCGAGCGGACCATGACGCCGGTGAGTCACTAAGAGTGGCGGAGAGAGGGGGATTCGAACCCCCGGAACGCTCTCGCGCTCAACGGTTTTCAAGACCGCCGCATTCAACCGCTCTGCCATCTCTCCGTGAGACGTAATGATAGCATCGTTTTGAATTTGCAACAGGGAAGGCGAACGATGACGAGCACCGAAATCGACGAGAAGTTCATGCGCGAGGCGCTGGCCGAGGCGCGCGCCGCCGCGGCGGTGGGCGAGGTGCCGATCGGTGCCGTAGTGGTGCGCGCGGGTGAGATCGTCGCGAGGGCGCATAATCGCCGCGAGCTCGACCAGGATCCTTCGGCGCATGCCGAGTTTGCGGCCCTATGCGCCGCCGCTCGGTCGCTTGGACGATGGCGCCTTTCCGATTGTACGGTCTACGTGACGCTCGAGCCCTGCTGCATGTGCGCGGGGCTTATGGTGAACGCGCGCGTGGGGCGCTGCGTGTACGGCGCGGCCGATGCTAAAGCGGGCGCTCTGGGGTCGCTATACGACCTGAATGCCGATTCGCGCCTGAATCATCGGTTTAACGTTAATGCCGGTGTGCTGGCGGACGAGTGCCGCGCGGTGTTGAGCGGCTATTTTAGTGGGCTGCGTAGCACCGATGGTGCTGTCTGCGGCTGTGGGGCCGATCTTGAGGCGCATACCGCTCATGCCGAGGCGCTTGCGGGTGTTGGGGATCTCGCTGGCGAGACGCTCAACTTTGGCTCCGTTCAGCGCCGGCCCCGCCGTGTGCTGCTGGCGATCGACTCCTTTAAAGGCAGTGTGTCGAGTGCACAGGCGGAGGCGGCGGTTGCCGAAGGTGTGCGCCGTGTGTGGCCCGATGCCGAGGTGCGCGCATTGCCGCTGGCAGATGGTGGCGAGGGAACGCTCGATGCCATCGCCGCATGCGGTGGTGAGCTCTCGACCTGCGAGGCTGCAGGCCCCTTGGGCGACCGCGTGTCTGCACGGATGCTTGTGGATGCCGAGCGCGAGTCGGCTGTAATTGAGATGGCCGAGGCGGCGGGTATTGGGTATTCGCCCTGCACGGAATCGGCGGCGCTTGCGGCTTCGACCTATGGCGTGGGCGAGCTCATGCTTCGTGCGGTTCGCGCGGGGGCGAGGACTCTATATATAGGACTGGGCGGCAGCGCCACCAACGACGGTGGCGCCGGCATGCTGCAGGCGCTGGGCGCGCGTGTGGTCGATGATCAGGGCTGCGATGTCGCCCCCGGTCTTGCCGGCATTGAGCGGGTAGCGAGCGTTGATTTGGCGCCGGCGCTGCAGGCTTTGGATGATGCTCGTATCGTTGTGCTTTCGGATGTCGAGAATCCGCTCGTGGGGCGTCGGGGCGCATTGGCGGTGTTCGGCGGGCAGAAAGGCTTGCCGACGGGTGACGCCGAGGCGCTGAGCAGGTGCGACAGCTGGATGGTCGGCTACGGGCGCCTGCTCGACGCTGCGATTGCCGAAGCTCGAGCCCAGGGGTTGTTGCGCACACCCGAGGGCGCACGGACATTTGGCTCGGTGCTCGGCGTGCCCGGCGCAGGTGCCGCCGGCGGCCTGGGAGCAGCGCTGTTGGCACTCGGCGCGGAGCTATGCTCGGGCGTGGAGACGGTGCTCGACCTCGTGGGGTTTGACGAGCGCGTGCGCGATGTCGACCTGGTCATAACGGGCGAGGGCAACATGGACGAGCAGTCTGCTGCCGGCAAGGCGCCGGTGGGCGTGGCCCGTCGCGCGAAGCGCTATGGCAAGCCGGTTGTTGCCGTCGTGGGCAGTCGTGCCGACAACCTGGATGCGGTGTATGGGCAGGGCGTCGACCTGGTTTTGCCGATCTGCCGCAGGCCCATGGACCTGGAGCAGGCAATCGATCCGCAAGAAGCCACAACCAACCTCATCTGTGCCGGCGAAGCGGCCGCTCGATCCTACGACCTCGCCCGCCTCTAAAACCCATCCCCTCGATAAGTTGCGGTGAAATAGTTCCTGTTTGGCGGCCCAGACAGCAAAAGTAGGAACTATTCTACCGCAACATCGAGAATGGTTATCCGAGGCTGGCCGCCTTGGGCCTTGGGCCGGACCGTCCGCCATGAAATGCGGCCATCTACTACGTTTAGCCGAGCACCCTCGACCATCCCGGAATATGCGAAAACAAAACAGCAGGTAGACGGCTTGCTGATTTTCGAAAAAGCCGGCTATGGTTGACCCCTGCGGCTTAAACGTAGTAGATCGGCCCTTTTCGTGGCACAGCGTCAGACCAGTCTTTTTGGGGCGGGGCTATTTTGACTACTTGCTGATCCAATTGCCCGAGTAGTCAAAAAAGCCCCGTTCCAAATTAGCTACCTTGCCCCATCGGGCGGGAGCGGGTAATATATATCGAGCGCCTAGCGCGCTCGATGGGTTCGGATGACGACATGTTCCGAATCTGGTCAGGTCCGGAAGGAAGCAGCCATAAGGAGCCTCTGTCGGGCATCCGAATCCATCGAGCGCACGGGCGCTTTTTGGTGCCGTGGCATGGCCCGGCCGGCGACGAGGTATTTGGTGTCTCGCTGGTCCTCGGCTGCGCCTGCGGGATCGCTCGACTACCAAATACCTCGTCGCCGGCCGGGCCCCGTCGTCCAAAAAAACACCCGTAAAGGCGCGTTTAGCTGAACAATTCAATCCCGTGCTTAGTGGCGCTCGCTGGCGTTGCCAAAACATTGGCTGCTACGTGCCTTGGGCGCTAGTGACCGTTGCCCTTACATCTGTAACGAGTTGCTTACGCATCCCCAGGGTTCGCCGTACTATCATGAATCAGATTGAATAGAGATGATGATAGGGAGCGCCTTTTTATGATTGAGCTGCTCAGGCGTTTTGGCGGTAAGTTTCGCCGGTATATGGTGATTGGCCCTGCGTGCAAGCTGATCGAAGTGATCTTTGACCTGCTTACGCCGCTCGTGATTGCCCAGATGATCGATAAGGGCATCGGCGCACACAATGTGAACGCTGTCGTCCACTACGGCATGGTACTTGCCGCCATGGCCGTGATCGGCATCTCGTTTACGCTCGTCTGCCAAAAGATGGCGGCGCTGACCTCGCAGGGCATGGGCACCGACATTCGCGGTGCGCTCTACCAGCACATCAACAAGCTGAGCTATGCTGAGCTCGATCGCTTTGGCACGCCGTCGCTCATCACGCGCATTACCAACGACGTCAACCAGGTGCAGCTCGCCGTGGCGCTGGGCGTGCGTATGCTCATCCGCTGGCCTTTCCTGGCGGTGGGCTCCATGGTCGCGGCCCTTGCCATCGACCTTAAGCTCGGCATGATCTTTTTGATTTGCACGCCCGCCATCGGCCTGGTGTTTTGGTTTGTCATGGCGCGCTGCATCCCGTATTACAGGCAGCTGCAGGCAAAGCTCGATCGCATCGCGCTTATTTGCCGCGAGGGGCTTTCGGGTGCCCGCGTGGTCCGCGCGTTTGTGCGCGAAGACCACGAGCGCGAGCGTTTTGCTCGTGCGGCCGACGACCAGGCGCATGTTGCCATCGCGGTGGGTAAGCTCTCGTCGGTCCTTAACCCCGTCACGTTTTTGGTGATGAACCTGGGCGTGTGCGCCATCCTGTGGGTGGGCGGCATTCAGGTCAACGTGGGTGAGCTTACGCAGGGCCAGGTCATGGCGTTCGTCAACTACATGACGCAGACCCTGACCTCCATCGTGTATGTCGCCAACCTGGTCGTGG
>USHR01000119.1 GCA_900554495.1 uncultured Collinsella sp. | reverse complement strand
CGCGCCGCCGCCCCCGACCCGCTTGCCGTGGCAGATCCCTTCGCGCCTAGCGTCCCCGACCCAGCCGCTCCTATCCCGGTGCCGCAGACCGTCTCGCGCGACGCGCTTGCCGGCATGGGCGGAGCCGCCGCGACCGGTGCCGCCGTGGGCCTAGGCGCTGCAGCCGGCATCGCCTCCAACATGGCGAGCACTCGCGCCCCGCAGCGCCCGCTCGCCCAGCTCGTCGACGTCGTGAGCGGCGAGAGCCATAGCATCACCTCCGCACAGGTGACCATCGGTCGCGAGCGCTCAGTTTCCGACATTGCCCTGCGCGACCCCAACGTGTCGCGCCGCCACGCCCAGCTCACCTTTACGGGCTCGGATTGGTCGATCGAGGACCTCAATTCCACCAACGGCACGCTCGTCAACAACCGCCGCATTACGCGCTGCCCGCTGCGCAACGGCGATCTGCTGACGTTTGGCCTGAGCACCTTTGAATTTAGGGGATAGTCGCTTATGAACATCGATATCGTCCTTTTTGCAGGCCGCATCGTCCTGGTCGCCCTGCTCTATATCTTCTTGTTCGCCGTCATGAAGACCGGCGTGGGACTTGTGCGTGGACAGCGCCGCGACTCGGCTATCTGGACGATCGATGTGGACAAGGGTCCGCGCGGCATCCGCGGCATCCACGTAGACATGCTCGGCCCCGTCATCGTCGGCCGCTCGCCGTCTTCGGACATCTGCATCAACGAGCCGTTTGTCTCGGCCTCGCATGCGCGCTTTTCGCTGCAGGGCCCGGCGCTCATCATCGAGGACCTCAACTCGCTTAACGGCACGCTCGTCAACGGCCGCCAGCTCGTGGAGCCCGCGACGCTGCGTGAGGGCGACGAAGTCCAGATTGGCGACGTGGTCATGAAGGTGAACCGTCGATGATCGACGAGGAGAACAAGTCCGCAACCATGACCGAGGCACCGGCTGCCGCCGTAGCTGCACCGGCCCACGCCGCTCCGGCGGGCTCCGCACCCGTGGAGCCCGAGGACACCGTGTTCTCCCTGCCTCTTTCGCATGTAACGCATGATATTTCGGATCTCGCCGATAACGAGGGCGAAGAGGATGCCGCAGCAGCGCCCATCGGCGCACATGCTGCGGAACAGTCCACAGCGCCCGAAGCAACCCCGGCGCCGGCTCACTTTGCAGAGCCCGTCGCCGCGGCAATCAACGAGAGCGCTGCGGTGTTTGCAGCACCCGAGCCCGCCGCGCCGGCGTTTCCCATAGCCCCGGCATCCGAGGTTGCGCCCGCGTCTACGCCGGCGCCCGAGGCGGGGACATCCCCCGAGGACGGCCCTGCACCCAAGACCCCGCAGCCTGCGCCCGCAAGCGAGTCCGATGCCGTGGCCGAGCCCGCCGCCCAGTCGCAAAACACGCCCGCGCCGTCGCACTTTGCGACACCCGAGCCTATAAACGTCAGCCCGCAAGATGACGAGTCGACCGCCCGCGTGTCCGAGGAGCCCGACTCCCCGGACACCGGCGATTCCGAATCAAACGTCGAGACCGACACCGTCTCTCCCGGTGACACCGCCGAGATCGACGTTGCCGCCGTTGAGGCCAAGCTCAAAGACCCCGGCTCGACCATGAGCTTTGAGCCCCTGACCGAGGAGCGCATCGAGACTGACTCGACCTATGATGCCGGCACCACCACACAACTCATGTGGGGCGCCCGCTCCGACGTTGGCTGCGTGCGCCCGCACAATGAGGATTCCTACCTGGTGCAGTCGCCGCTCTTTTGCGTATGCGACGGCATGGGCGGTCACGCCGCCGGCGAGGTAGCCTCTTCCATCGCCGTCGAGACTATTGCCAAGACGGCCCCGCAGTCCGCCGACGCAGCACGCCTGGCCGCAGCCGTCGAGGCAGCCAACGCCGCCGTAATCGAGGCGGCCATGAACGGCCTGGGTAAGCCCGGCATGGGCTGCACAGCCACCTGCGCCTATATCGAAAACGACACGCTCGCCATCGCCCACGTGGGTGACTCTCGCGCCTATCTGCTCCACGAGGGCACGCTCATCCGCGTGACCCGCGACCACTCCTACGTGGAGGAGCTCGTGGACGCCGGCGAGATCACGGCAGACGAGGCTCGCGTCCACCCCAACCGTTCGGTCATCACCCGCGCGCTGGGCTCGGACCCCGCCATGTATGCCGACCACTTCACTCTGCATATCGAGGAAGGCGACCGCCTGGTCCTGTGCTCCGACGGCCTCTCGAGCATGATTCCCGATAGCGATATCGAGAACATCGCCACGCAGTCCTCAACCGCGCAAATCTGCGTCGACAACCTAGTGGACGCGGCGCTTGCCGCCGGCGGCCACGACAACGTGACCGTAGTAGTCGTTGACCTGGTTGACGATGGCGTCATGCGCGAGGCGCAACGCGTGCGTCGCCGCAACGTTACTATCGCCGCCATCCTGGCCCTCGTCTTTGTGCTGGCAGCTGGCATCTGGGCCTACACGGGTGTCACCGGCTCGTACTACCTGGGTACCTACCAGGGCAATGTCGCCGTCTGGCGCGGCCTGCCCGGCAAGCCGCTCGGACTCAAGCTCCACTGGCTCGAAAGCGAAACCAGCATTAAGCTGTCCGACCTGCCCGAAGACACGCAAAACCGCCTCAAGGCGGGCATTCCGCAAACAAGTGTCGACGATGCGCAGGACACGATATCCAAGTACCGCCACCAGATCGACGAGGAGCAGACCCGCCAGGTGATCGACGCGCAAACGATTCGCGACAACACCAATCAGGGATCAACCTCCGAATCAGATTCCGAGAAAACCGCCGAACAGTCCGCCGAGGCCGAAGCCTCCGATAAGAATTAGAAAGGGAGTGCCGCTTATGAGTCGCCGCAACACCGAGCTGCTCTTGCTCATCGCCTCGGCGTTCCCCGTCATCCTGCTGTATGCGATGTACGTCCTCACCGCGGGCGCTGCCATCTCCTTTGAGACGCTCGCCGTACCGATCGGCCTCTTTGCCGCCTTTGCCGCGGCACATATCGCCGTGCGCATCTTGGCGCCCGGTGCCGACCCCGCCATCCTGCCCATCGTATTTATACTTTCGGGCATCGGCATCACGTTCGTGACGCGTCTCGCCCCCGCTCTCGCCATCTCACAGCTCATCATCCTGTTTGTCTCGGTGGCGCTCATGGTGGGAACGCTTGCACTGGTCAAAAACCTCGACGTGGTCATGCGCTACAAGTACACCTTTGGCATTATCGGCATCATTCTGCTGATGCTGCCTATCTTTATCGGCACCACGATCTCGGGCTCCAAGCTGTGGATTCGCATCGCGGGCTTTACCATCCAGCCTGGCGAGTTCGCCAAGGTCTTTATCGTCCTGTTCCTGGCCGGCTACTTGGCCGAGAACCGCGAGTTGCTCTCCATCTCCAACCGCAAGATCCTGGGCTTTAAGATCCCTCGCCTGCGACTGCTGCTGCCGCTGTTTGCCGTGTGGGGTGTGTGCCTGCTCGTCGTCGTCTTCGAACGCGACCTGGGTTCGGCCGTGCTGTTCTACACCATCTTCTTGCTGATGCTCTACGTTGCCACGGGACGATTCTCGTATGTCGTTATCGGTCTTGCGCTCTTGGCCGTTGGAGCCGTGGGCGCCTACAAGTTCCTGTCGCACGTTCAGGTGCGTTTCCAGGTTTGGGTCGATCCGTTTAAGGACGCCCAGGGCCAGGGCTACCAGATCGTCCAGTCGCTCTTCTCGCTTGCCGATGGCGGTCTGGTCGGTGTTGGCATCGGCAACGGCATGGCCAACAACATCCCTGTCGTCGAGTCCGACTTTATCTTCTCGGCTATCGGCGAGGAGATGGGCCTTTTGGGCGGCGGCGCCGTGCTCATCCTGTTTATGCTCTTTGCCGTGCGTGGCCTCACCACGGCTGCCCGCGCTAAATCCGACCTCGCCGCCTTTAGTGCCACGGGCCTTACGGCCGCCATCAGCTTCCAGGCCTTCTTGATCGTCGGCGGCGTAACCCGCCTGATCCCGCTGACCGGCGTCACCCTG
The DNA here is from genome assembly GCA_900554495.1 of uncultured Collinsella sp. GTDB lineage: Bacteria > Actinomycetota > Coriobacteriia > Coriobacteriales > Coriobacteriaceae > Collinsella. The sequence continues at coordinate 1,591 of USHR01000119.1, read as the reverse complement.
CCCTTTATGAGCCAGGGCGGCTCTTCTCTGCTGGCGAGCTTTATCATCGTCGCGCTCCTGCTGCGCGCCGGTGACGAGGCGACCGGACGCGAGGCCGAGCTTACCGGCACCGGCACCATGGCCGCCATCACCGAAAATCAGGTCGCATCTGCCGCCGCCCCGACGGGCACGCGCTTTGCCACCTCGTCTTCCTACGGCAGCGGCAGCCATTCCATCGGCTCGCGCATGCGCCGTCGCCTGCTCGACACGCCTGAATCCGGTGTGCTCGGCCGCGTTGCGCTCGCCAGCCGTCTAACCCGTGCGGTGCTCGCCTTTACGGCGCTGTTCGCCATCCTTATCGGCAACCTCACCTATGTCCAGGTCATCAAGGCCAAGGACTATCAGGACATGCCGACCAACAACCACACCATCGCCCGCTCCAAGTACATCCAGCGCGGTTCCATCATCACGTCCGACGGCGTGACGCTGGCCGAGTCGCTGCAGCAGGAGGACGGCACCTACGTACGCTCCTACCCCAACGGTAACCTGGCAGCGCACGTGGTTGGCTACGTGAGCCAGCAGTATGGCACCACCGCCATCGAGAGCGTCATGAACGATACGCTCACCGGCTCCAAGGATTACTCCAGCTGGAACAACGCCATCGCGTCGCTCGCGGGCCAGACCCAGCCGGGCAACACCGCCAAGCTCACCATCGACTCGCGTATCCAGACGGCGGCCGAGCAGGCACTCAAGGGCTTTAAGGGCGCTGTAGTGGTCATCGACCCGCGTACCGGCGCGGTGCTCGCATGTGCCAGCTCGCCTACCTACGACAACACCAACATCGATGCCCTGCTGCAGACGGGCGGCGGCGAGGACGGCTCCATGTACAATCGCGCCATGGACGCGCTGTACACGCCGGGCTCAACGTTTAAGGTCGTTACGCTTTCCGCGGCACTCGAGACCGGTACCGCCAGCCTTACCAGCACCTACCAGGCGCCCGGCTCCATGGACATCGGCAACGCACCGGTCACCAACTATGCCAACGAGAGCTACGGCACCATCAGCCTGCAGCAGGCCTTTGCCGTGTCCTCCAACGTCGTCTTCGGCCAGGTGGCAAACGAAGTTGGCGCAAACACGCTCGTGCAGTTTGCCAACGCCTTTGGCTACGGCCAAAAGCTCGGCCAGGACCTGACCTCCGCGGCCTCCATCATGGCCGACCCGTCGCTCATGACCGAGTGGGAGACCGCCTGGGCCGGCGCCGGCCAGCCTGTCGGCATGGACCACACGCCCGGCCCGCAGACTACCGTCATGCAAAACGCCGTGATTGCCGCCGCCATCGCTAACAGCGGCGTGGTCATGGACCCGTACTTTGTAGCCCAGGTACTTGCCCCGGACGGAACCGTGGTCAAGACCACGCAGTCCCGCTCGCTGGGGCAGGCCGTCAGCTCCGCCACGGCCGACCAGGTCAAGCAGGCCATGCTTGCCGTCGTCCAGTCCGGCACCGGCACCGATGCCCAGATCCCCGGCGTCAAGGTCGCCGGCAAGACCGGCTCGGCCGAGACCGGCGGCACCAACGTCAACTCGATGTTCGTTGGCTTTGCACCTTACGATT
>USHR01000118.1 GCA_900554495.1 uncultured Collinsella sp. | reverse complement strand
CATTAGCCGTACTCTGTACACAAAAAGCCGCCGAGGCACACTGCACCTCGGCGGCTACGCATCACCAATCCAGTTCGGTTTCACCCTTTGCATTCGCCCAGATAAAACCTGCCAAAATTAACATCCCTTTTTGGCAGGTTTTAGAGCTCCACACTTTCGGCGCCGTTGATGGTTAGGTTGCGCTCGTAGAAGGCGGTGAGGGCGCGGATAGCGTACATCACGTCGCGCACGCCGCCGGTCTCGTAGCTCGAGTGCATGGCAAGCTGCGGCAGGCCCACGTCCACGGCATGCATGCTCGCCTGCATATTGGACAGATTGCCCAGGGTAGAACCGCCGGCCATATCGCTCTTGTTGGCAAAGGCCTGCGTGGGCACGTCGGCGTCATCGCAAATGGCCTGGAACACCGCGCGGCTAAAGGCGTCGGTGCAGTAGTGCTGGTTGGCGGCCTCCTTGATGACGATGCCGCCGTTGAGTACCACCTGATTGCGGGCATCGCACTTCTCGGCATGGTTGGGGTGCACGGCATGTGCATTGTCGCAGCTTACAAGCATCGAGGCGGCAAGTGCGCGATGGTACGACTCGTCGTCAAAGCCCAGCGATCCGTTGATGCGGCGCAGCGCGTCGGCCAAGAACGTCGACATGGCGCCCTGCTTGGTCTCGGAGCCAACCTCCTCGTTATCAAAGCAGCAAAAGACCGAGATGTCATGCGCATTCTCGGCACCCAAAAATGCCTGCAGCGAGGTGTAAGCGCAGGCCAGGTCGTCGAGCTTGGGCGTCGAGATAAACTCGTCGGCCCAGCCCCAAATGCGCGCATCCTGACGATTGACCAGGAACAGATCGCGACCTAGGATCTGCTCGGGTTCAACGTCCAGTTCGTCAGCGATCAGTACGTCAAAATCTCCCTGTTTAAGCTCGCCGGCGCTGATGAGCGGGCACAGGTCGACGGCTCGGTTGGGAGCAAAGCCCTCGTTAACGCCGCGGTTCATGTGGATGGCAAGGCTCGGAATGATAGCGACCTCGCGCTCGGTAGCAAGCAGGCGGCTCTCGATACGGTCGCCCTCGCGTACCAGCACGCGGCCCGCGAGCGCCAGCGGGCGGTCGAACCAGGTATAGTCGATCATGCCGCCGTAGGCCTCGGTGTTCAGGCGCAGCGTCTCGCCCGCGCCGTCGAGTTCGGGCACGGCCTTGACCTTAAACGTCGGCGAATCGCTGTGCGACGCCGTGAGCTGAAAATGATAGTCACCGGCGACGCCGTCCTCGCCCCACGTCGCGGCCAGGTCCTCGCCCACCTTAAAGGCAACAACGCTCGAGGTGTTGCGCTGCGTGTAATAACGCCCGCCCGGTTCGATGTCCCACGCCGCATTCTCGGGCAGGTAGGTAAAGCCCGCCTCATCGAGCTCGGCCATAATGGTCGCCGCCGTATGGAGCATACTGGGGCATGCCTCGATAAAGTCGATAAGATCGTTGGCGGCCTCGATATCATCGGCCGTCACATGCGCGCGCTTGGGCGTTTCCTGATCCGTCATGCTCTCCCCTTTCGCTGGGTTGATGGTCCCCTCCAGCATACCCCGCCACGCCAGCGCCGCACTCTTCATTCCGTGCTTAATTCCGCGCCACTCACCAAGTTGAGCCATCATGCCCGCGCTCCTTTTGCGACAATTGCGCTAACAGGACGAGAGGAGCCGTCATGAAGCCACGTAACATTGCCATCACCTGCGGTGTCGCGGGAGTCGCCGTCGGCCTTGCCGCTGCCACCGGTATCGTTTATCACAAGCAAATCAAGTCCGCCGCGTCGCTCAAACGCTTGACCGGCTACGCGGATGGCTATGACCTGTACGCAATCGACATCGCCTACGACTACGATCTCGATCGCATCATCGCCGCTGGCGTGCGCGACGACCAGGCCTACATCGATGCCGTGGTGGCGCAGGTGCTGCCCGGTGTGCCGGCACATGTCCAGGCGCCCCAGTTTGCCTGCAGCGCTTTTGTCGCCGTAGATGCCGAAGGCCGCGTGCGCACCGGTCGCAATTACGACTTTAAGGACGACACCTCGGCGCTGCTGGTGCGCAATCACCCACGCGGCGGCTATGCTTCCATCGGGCTTGCCGCCCTTAACAACCTGGGCGATAACACTCCGCTTGACTCCGTCGCCGGACGCGCCGCGGCACTCATGGGCCCGTTTGCCCAGCTCGACGGTGTTAACGAATGCGGCGTGTCCATTGCCGTACTCACCCTGGATTCCAAGCCCTGTGACCAGGACACGCAACGCCCCGTCATCAATACCTCGCTCGCCATCCGTCTGGTGCTCGACCGTGCCGCCACCACGCAAGAAGCTGTCGACCTGCTTTCCGCCTACGACATGCACGCCATGGCAGGACGCGATTACCACTTCTTTATCAACGACGCCGCCGGTGACGCGCACGTAGTAGAGTGGGATCCGCGCGATCCGGACCGTGCTTTCAAAGCGACTCCCGTACGCCAGGTTACGAATTTCTACGCCTGCTATGGCGACGAAGTGCTGCCCAACCAAAAGAATGGCGAGATGGGCCATGGCAAAGAGCGCGCCGTCGCAATCGCCGATGTCCTTGACGCCCATGTCGGTGCCCAGGACGAAACGATTGTCTGGGAAGCCTTGCGCGCTGCAGCGCAAGAGCCCAATCCGGAAGACATCACCAGCAATACGCAATGGTCGGTCGTCTTTGACAATACCGAACCCGCCGCCGCTATTACGCTGCGCCGCCACTGGGGCGACGTCGACGCCTTCGCACTGTAAGGAGCCAGGCCCGTCGGCCTTACGCTCGCCTGACGTTATTTACATTTCCATACGCTTGAGCTAACACGTTTTACCCCGTATCAACAGTGTGCGGGGGTAAACTTATGCGCATGTTATAACTTGCCCGGAAGGATTCATCATGCTTAGGATCGGTCTTCTTACCAGTGGCGGCGACTGCCAGGCACTCAACGCCACCATGCGCGGCATTGTCAAAACGCTTATGACCAACAGCGAAGAGCCTATCGAGATCTATGGTTTTGAGGACGGCTACCAGGGCCTTATCTACAGCAGATTCCGTGTCATGACTCCCGCCGATTTTAGCGGCATCCTCACCCGCGGCGGCACCATTCTGGGCACGAGCCGTACGCCATTCAAGCGCCTGGACACTCCCGAGGCCGACGGCGTCGAGAAGGTGCCGGCAATGGTCCACACCTATCATAAGTTGCAGCTCGACTGCCTGTTTATGCTGGGCGGCAACGGCTCCACCAAGACCGCCAACCGCCTGCGCGAAGAGGGCCTCAACGTTATCGCCCTGCCCAAGACCATCGATAACGACACCTGGGGCACCGAGTTGACGTTTGGCTTTACGAGCGCCATCGACGTCGCTACCAAGTGCATCGACGACATTCACACCACCGCCTCAAGTCACGGCCGCGTGTTCGTTATCGAGATCATGGGTCACAAGGTTGGCTGGATTCCGCTGTATGCCGGCGTCGCGGGCGGCGCAGATGTCATCTTGATTCCCGAGATTCCCTACGACATGGATAACGTCATCAAGACCATCGAGCATCGCATGGAGACCGGCAGCCGCTTTACTATCGTGGCCGTCGCCGAGGGCGCTATCTCCAAGGAGGACGCGGCGCTGCCCAAGAAGGAGTACAAGAAGAAGCTCGCCGAGCGCACGAGCCCGTCAATCGTGTACGACATCGCCAAGGAGATCGAGGCCAAGACCGGTCGCGAGACCCGCGTCGCCATCCCCGGCCACACGCAGCGCGGCGGCCAGCCCGACGCCCAGGACCGCATCTTTGCGACCCAGTGCGGCGTCGAGGCGGCTCTCGGCTGCCTACGCGGCGAGTTTGGCTACATGATTGCCCTGCGTGACGGCAAGATGTGCCACATGCCGCTCGAGGATGTCGCCGGCAAGCTCAAGTATGTCGATCCCCAGAGCGACCTGGTACGCGAGGCCAAGGCGTTGGGCATCAGCTTCGGCGACGAATAGCCTCGGCCGAAATCTATCCCATCGGGCCCTCCGACCCCGCCCGACGTATTTCGATTTGGCTCCTCCCTTGACTCCGTCAAAGGTCGCCAATCGAAATCGTCGGGCGGGGTCGGAGGGTCCTGCGTTTACATACTCGCCGAGGTTATTCGTCTTCTTGCTGCGGGTGCCTGGTCTGAAATTAAGTTGCGGTGAAATAGTTCCTGCATAGCCCGCAAATGGCTGAAACTAGGAACTATTCCACCGCAACTTACTGAGTGGGAGCTCTTGGCTGCTACCTGCACTGACATTTGTCCTGAAATGGCTGGTCGTTAGGGGTTGCTACCGGTAGTTGCGGTAGGGTTGGGGCAGATTCTAACTAGAAATGGTGGTCGCTACCGGTTGTTCTCGGCATACTCGGCTCATTCGATTACGGTCACCACATGAAAGGAACTGTTATGGATCTTGCGATGGCGCAGCGGCTCGTTGATCGCCGCAAGGCTGCCGGGCTTTCTCAGGAGGCGCTTGCCGCCCAGCTGGGCGTGAGTCGTCAGGCTGTCAGTAAATGGGAGCGCAGCGAATCCTCGCCCGATACCGATAACCTTATTGCGCTCGCCGCGCTGTATGGCGTGTCGCTGGATGAGCTGCTGTATGGGGAGGCGGTGGCTAGCGCTGATGACTCGCAAGCTGATGATGAGGCGCAGGGCAGCGACGCCGGCACCAAAGCTTCAGATAAGGCTGAAGAGGCTGAGGCTTCTACTGAGCACGCTGATTGCAGCGATAAGCCACTTGTCGATATTTCCCTCGCGCGCGGCATCCACGTTATTGATCCCAACAAGGGCGAAGAGGTTCATGTTGGTTGGAGTGGCATCCATGTGGCTAACGAGCGCAAGGGTAAAGAGGTCCACGTGGGGCCAGGCGGATTGCATATCGATACGCTTGAGGACGATGGACATAGCGTGCACACCAATGACGACGGCACCGTCACCATCGACGGCGAGACGTTTTCCAGCTGGAAGGAAGCACGCGACAAGCTCGACCATCATGGCAAGCATTTCCGCACCAAGGTCGGACGTGCATGGAACAAATTCCCCTTCCCCGCGCTTGTCGCCCTCGCCTATCTGGTGCTCGGCATCGTTTACGGCACATGGGCTACGGGACTCTTCCTCGTCTTTCTGATTCCCGTCTATTACGCGCTTGGCGGCTTTATCGACCAACGCCACTTATCTAAGCTGATCGATGTCGTCTATTCAGTTAGTGCCGAGGCATGGTTCCTCTACATGTGGCTCTGCCTGGGGCAGCCCAATCCCGCCTGGGTAATCCTCATCACCATCCCGGTCGTAAAAGCACTCATGCGTTGGTGCCGTAAACAATGGAAGCATCGCAAGCGAGCCTAAACCATCCCAGTCCGACAGCAACAACCAACTAGTACTCCCCCGCCCATCCCTCCTAAGTTGCGGTGATATAGTTCCGGTTTTAGCCTTGAGTAGTCGAGTTTAGGAACTATTCCACCGCAACTTACGAATGATCGGAGCGGCTACAGCACAAGCGTCGGCGTTCGTTTGATGGTCCGCCACGAAAAGGGGCCATCTACTACGTTTAACTCGATGAGGCCAACCATGACCGCCTTTTTCGAAAATCGACAGGCCTTCTACCTGCACTGATAATTGTTCTCGGGGGAAGCGGGCACTGCGGGGCGCGGC
>USHR01000117.1 GCA_900554495.1 uncultured Collinsella sp. | reverse complement strand
TGCGCTCGCCCGAGCAGTCGTCCATGCACACGACCACACCGCCGTTGGACTCGATAGTACGGCCGATCTTGTTGATCACGCCGCCCACCGGGCAGCCGGTGATCAGAATGCGCTTGGCGTCTGCCGCGACCGGGCGCTCACCCGCGTCGTAGGTCTCGCGCAGCTTGGCAACCTTTTGCTCCAGCTGCTGCGTATAAGCCTCGATATCAAAGCTGAACGTACCGGCAAACATGGTGCTCATCAGATCGACGCCGCTCATGGCCGCCGGCTGGTTGGCCTGCAGCGCGAACATCTCGAGCTGGGCAGCACGCAAGCGGTTGCGACGACGGACGGCAGCGCGCAGATCATCGTCGGTAATCGCGATGCCGTAGAAGTTCTCGAGCTCCTCCTTGAGCAGGCGGCACTCCTCGTACCAGCCCTCGCGCTCGTAGGCGCGATCGCGGCTCTGCGGCAGGTGCAGAATGTGCGTGCGCTTGAGCTCGTTGAGTAGCTCGTACATCTTCTTCTTGCCGTCGCAGGTGGTCTCGCCGATGATCATGTCGCTAAAGTACGTAAACGGGCACTTTTGCGAATAGGCAAAACCATACGTAGACTTGATGAGCGGGCACAGGTTTGCCGGCAGCACCTTCTCGGCCTCGGGAATCACCTCGTCGGACGTGCCGCACAGCGCCACGCTCGCAGCCCCCGCGGCATCGATAATCTCGAGCGGCGTGTAGCTGCACAGAAAACCGACCAGGCGATTACCCGCCTGCTTATAATCCTTGACGCGAATAAACGCCGCCTTGCGTTGCTCGTTGAACTCCTCAAACGTGGACGGCAACGGCTGCTCAATATTTTCCGACATATAACTCCTTAACAAACCTTTTAACCAACCAAGGAAACGGCTTTCCCAGGTGCCCGAGGTTGCCGCGAAAGAGGAGCGCCGCGTACTTTGGTATGCAAGCGATGGTTTGAACGGCAAGATCGGGTGCCTGGGGAAGCCGCTGGACCGGATAGCCCTAAATGGTTTCCAAGAAAGCCTCAATCCTGGTTTGCAGTTGGCCTGCATCCTCGCCGGCGTAGTCGGTCGTGATGTGCATAAACGGAATGCCGGCCTCCTCGGCGGCCTTCTCCACGGCAAACGACTCCATCTCGTAGAGCGTGCAGAACTGCAGGGCCACGTCGACGATACCGTCGGCATGCAGGTCCTTGGCCATCTGGACAATGTCCTTCATACGCTGGTCGTTGGGCGTAAAGACGGCGCAGTTGATCTTAAAGTAGCGCTCGGCGATGGCGTCGAGCATCTCGTCGACCGTCTCGCCGGATTCGTCGACCAGGTCCTTGTAGTAGCGTGAACCCGTGCAGGATTCCTCGCCTACCACGACGCCGCCGGCCTTCTCGATAAGGTTGAACAGTTTCCAGTTGGGGACGGCCATGGGCGTACCGGTGTACAGGATGCGCTTGGTGCCCTTGGGCGCCACACCCTCGCCGGCCTCGACACGCTGCTCGCACTCGGCGGCCATCTCGTTGATGGCTCCGGTCAGACGCGGCGTGTCGTCCATAAAGGCGGCCTGAACGGTCAGCAGGCTGTCGAGACCGCTGATGGGCGCCGGGTCGGCAGCGCGCGTGGCAGCCAGGCGCTGCAGGGCGCGACGCTTCTCATTGACGGCGTGGATGGCGGCCTTCAGACGCTCGGGCGTGATCTTGACGCCGCACTCTTCCTCGATCTTGGCGGCGAGCTTCTTGACCTCGGCCTTCCAGGTCACGAGCGTCGACTCGTCGTGTACGTTGGGAATATCCATGACGTACATGTTCTTTTGCGTGGCAAAGAACTCGTAGGCCTTTTTCTTGCCGTCGCAGGTGTTCTCACCCACCACCAGGTCACTCGACTCAATGTAGGGGCAGACCTCGCCCAGCTTAAAGCCGGCAAAGCTCTTGATGAGCGGACAGGTGTTGCGCGGCAAGCGCTCCTCAACCTTGTCCGTTGCCCAGTCGGCACCCGAGCACAGGCCCACGGGGATGCCATCGCAGGCAAGCACGATCTCCTCGGGCACGTAGACGCAGAACGAACCGACGATCTTGGTGGCCTCGCCGGCCTCCTTCTTGTCGAGCATCTCCTTAATACGGCCGCTGTGGATGTTGGTGGCGACAAAATCCAGGTAGGACGTAGACTTGGGGCGATTGTTCTGCGCCAGGAACATATCGCCGTACATCTGGCCCACGGCGCCCAGCAGCATGTCGTGGTCGGCAAGATTCATGCCGAGGCTTTCCCACATCGGATGGAAATCGAATTCTTCAGCCATGACGGTTCCCCTCTCGAACCAAAAATGAATAGCTACGGTATTTCTGCACGGTGGGTGGCGAAAACCCAGCCGTGCTCAAACCCGGAATTTTGGGGAACCCGCTTTGCGGTCGATTATTTAGTTGTGCGTCGTCTCTCCCGGAGCCGTGAACATACCTGCTCATATGCGGCTCCGAGCCATATACAGGGCGCGCGCGGCAACGCGGCGAATGTATGTCGTCTGCGGCATGTGCGCACCCTCCTTTACAAGTTGAGGTCAACTATATCAACGGTCGTCGACCATGCGAACACCGTTGACATTCGTACGACAGCGTCGCGTGCCGTAGTTTAATAAATAATTATCTTTATTGATAAGAGTTTGTCATCCTTCATTCGGCGAACGGCAAGACAAAGCCGCCGAGGCCTATATCCCCGACGGCATTACCCGGCGCTATCGACAAACCAAATGGATCCTACTCGCATCGAAGTGCATGCGCAGGTTCTCGCCTGCCTGCGGCAGCTCGTCGACAGGCACGCCCACTTTGTTGACCTTCCACTGCAGACGCGTGGGCGCATCGACGCGCGGCACGTCCAGCAACACCAGCCGCTCAAAGCGCGAATCGCTCACACGGGCCACATGCAAGTCGTAACTGTTGCGACCCCGCTCCGCGCGATTGTCAACATGGAAGTAGCTTGCGCGAATGCCCAGGTACGCCACATTATCGGGAACCTCGCGACCCACGTTAAAGCTCATGCCCCAGTCGAGGGCCTCAACTTCTTCGTCGCCGATCTTGCGCGCCCGGCTTGTGTTCTTGCAGCCCGTCAGGCGCAGCGCCGCCAGCGTCTGCGGACGGCGGACCACGTCCTCGACGGAGCCGATCTCCTCAACATGCCCGTCGTGCATCACGCAGATGCGCTGGCACAGGCGGCACGCTTCGTCGATGTCGTGGCTCACGTAGAGCACGGTGCGGTTGCATACATCGAACAGGTCGAGCATATTCTGCTCGAGGGCGCTCTTAAGATAGGAATCGAGTGCGCTCATGGGCTCGTCGAACATAAAGATGCCCGGATGCGCCGCCACCATGCGCGCAAGCGCCACACGTTGCTGCTGACCGCCCGAGAGTCGCACGGGATAGCGGTCGGCAAAATCGGCCAGTCCAAAGATACCCAGGTAGCGCTCGGCAAGCTGCTTGCGCGCCGCGGCGTCGCCCGCATCCTTTACGCCGGCACATACGTTATCGGCCACTGTCATATTAGGGAACAGCTGATAGTTTTGGAACAGCAGGGCGCATTTTCGCTCCTGAGGCGACAGGTTGATGCCCGCTGCCGAGTCAAAAAAGGTCACGCCGTTGACGACGATCCTGCCCTCGTCGGGCGTCTCCACGCCGGCGATGCAGCGCAGCGTACAGCTCTTGCCGCAACCCGAGGCGCCCAGCAGTGCCACACGCTCCTCGCCGGCCTCAAGCTGCATGTCGAGCATAAACCCGGGATAACGTTTCTTAATATCCAAAACGAGCGACATAGCTTATCGACCTCCCTGCGGGGCCGCACCATCGCGCATGAGCTCGGCCAGCGCCTCGCGATCGATACGCAGCGCATCGCCGCCGACTGGGTCGAGCGAATCGCCCTGTCCGGCGAGATCTTTGGCCTGTTTGCGCTCCGCACGGGAAAGGCCCCGCTCGCGATACTTTTGCGAATGAGCGGTGTACATGTTGATGAACAGGATGACCAGGAAGCTAAACACGATCACGACGACGACCCAAAAGAGGGCCACCGACGTGTTGCCGCCCATCCACTCAAAGTAGATGGCAATGGGAATGGTCTGCGTAATACCGGCGTAGTTGCCCGCAAAGAACAGGGTGCAGCCAAACTCGCCCATCGCGCGGGCAAAGGCGAGTACCGTGCCGGCGGCAATCGAGGGCCAGCCAAGCGGCATCATAAGCTTGGTAAAGATGCGACGCTCGGACCAGCCCAGCGTGCGCGCCGCATCGAGCATTTGCGTGTCGAGGCTCTCAAAGGCACCGAGGGCCGTTCGATAGACCAGGGGGAACGACACCACCACGGCAGAGATCACCGCCGCAGGCCACGTAAAGACAATCGAGATACCGTGCGCGATAAGCCACTGGCCCACCCCGGTCGAGCGGCCAAACAGCATGAGGAGCAGAAAGCCGCAGACCGTGGGCGGCAGCACCATAGGGATGGTAAAGACCGAGTCGAGCAGGCCCTTGATGCGACTCGAGGTACGCATAGTCTTCCACGCGGCGAACAGGCCCAGCGCAAAGGAGATCAGCAGGGCAAGGCCGCTCGTTTTTATGGACACCCAAAACGGGCGATAGTCGATGTCGCACAAAAAGGAGGTCAGAGAGGTCCAGGGCCCCTGCTCATCCCGCAATACGACAGACGATGCTTCTACCATTTGAGCGCTATCAAGCCAACGCGCGCCGCCCTTGGCATCACCCGAGTCTGATGCAATCACCACATAGCGGTCCCCATCCGCACCGCGCTCGTCAAAGCCATAGGTATACCCGCCGGAATCAAACGTTGTTTCCGCCGTGACATACCAAGGAAGATCCACGTCCCCCAGCTGCGCACCTCCCATGCAGTTTGCGCTGTCGAGCTTACAGACGAGGGCCTTGAGACCCGATACGCACTCGTTGTCCTGCGGATCCAATCCATACTTCTCGACCGCCTTGGGCGATATCCACACCACAACGCGATCGGCAGCAGGCGCCACCACAAGGTCCACGTCCTCGTCAACGGGAAACCGGTAGCCCTCAGGCTGGCCCTCCATGGCACGAGCGGTCCCCTTGGCCAACCGCTCAAAACCCTCGATCCCATAGGAAAGCCCATGAGCGGTCGCAGCAGCCTGGGCCCCGTCCTCAGCGTCCCCAGCAAACGCAAATCCCGGCACCCAGCAAAGCGCGAAGGTCAAAGCACAGGCGACAAGCATGCGGAATCTATTAAGCACGAAAAGCTCCAAGCGAATACAAGGACGGAGTGAAACACAAAACGATGGAATTATCGCGCCAAGCCGCACTACGCGGAAAGCTCAAAGCCGTACTTGGCCCAAATCTTCTGAGCCTTCTTGTTGGTCAGGCAGAAGTCGATGAACGCCTTGGCCTCGTCGGCGTGCTCGGAGCTCTCGGCAACGGCACCCGGGTACACGATGGGCTTGTGCGAGTCCTCGGGGCACACGAAGGCCTCCTCGATGCCGTCGTAGCGGAAGATGTCGGAGCTGTAGACAAAACCAGCCACGCAGTCGCCCGTAGAGACGTAAGACGCAGCAGTGCCGACCTTGTCGGCCAGGGCCACCTTGTCGGCGATCTCGGGAGCATACTCGCCGTCGTCGCCCTCGGTGCCGGTGTAGAGGCCCACAGAAGCCAGCGCCTGGTTGGCGTACTTGCCGGCGGGAACGGTCTTGGCGTCGCCAA
>USHR01000116.1 GCA_900554495.1 uncultured Collinsella sp. | reverse complement strand
CGCATGCGGGCAAGATCCTTGCCTTCCTGCGGCAGGGGCTCACCCTCGATGAGGATCTCGCCCGAGTCGATGGTTTCCAGGCGGTTGATGGTGCGGCACATGGTCGACTTGCCCGAGCCCGAGGGGCCAATCACCACGACGACCTCGCCGCGGTCGACCGACAGATTGATGTCGTTGAGGACGTGCAGGTCTCCATAGTGCTTATCGACGTGCCTGAGCTCGATCAGCGGCTGATTGCCGGTAGAAGAGGTGCTCTGTGCCATGGTGCTCGGCTCCTTATGACTCGAAATGGTAAAGCGTTAGCGGATGATGGTCGCGCCGGTCTTGTGCGAAACATAGACAGCGGCCTTGTTGATCGCGACGTTGATGAGGATGTAGATGACCGCGATTACCAGGTAGACCGATACGAGTGCATCATAGTTGGTAATGAGCACGCGGGCATTTTGCATGAGGTCGGGGTAGCTCACCACATAGGCGACGGTGGTGTCCTTGACCACGACTACAAGTTGTGAGATCAACGACGGAATAATAAACCGAATAGCCTGCGGCAACACGATTTTAAAGGTGATTTTAGCCTTGGGGAGACCGAGCGCCTGGGCCGCCTCGACCTGCCCGCGCGGTACGGCGTTGACGCCGGCGCGGAAGATCTCGGCAAGTACGCCGGCGGCAGCGAGCGCGACGGGAAGCGTGAGCATCCAAAACGACGGCAGCGCGATCTTGTACTGGGGCAGCACCAAAAAGAAGAAGTAGATGAACAGAAGGCTCGGCACACCGCGGAAGAAATCGGTGAGCACGCGGCAGACCAGCTGCAGCGGCTTAATATCGCTCGTGCGGCCGAGCATAAGGGCTAAGCCCAGCACCAGCGCGATGGCGCCAGCGGTGAGTGCGACTTTAACGGTGCCCTCAAAGCCGGCAAGCAAGAACTTCCAGGTGGTGAGGTGCGTAAAGAAATACCAATAGTGGACCGAAAGCTGGCCGGTCACATAAAAGCGCTGCAGCACCAGGACGACGAGTGCGGCGACGGCAACAAGCGAGATGGCGGTGCCGATGCGAATCTTGGCGCGCATCTTGGGGCCGGGAGCCTCGTAGAGCGCATCGCGCATGGTAAGCTCAGGGGAGGAGTGCTTGCTCATCGGAGGATCCTCACCTTCTTATCGATGTAGTTGCCAATGTGGCTCACCACAAAGGCCGTGCCCAGGTAGCCGAGCGCCGAGATAAAGAACGCGGCGACGCCGCCGAGCGAGCGCGTGTTGATATAGCTCACCACGCCGGTGAGCTCTTGCGGCTTAAGCGGCACCTGGCTGCCGAGCGCAGTGGTGAGCATGACGGCGATAAAGAGGTTGGTCATGGGCAGCACGCTCGAGCGCAGCGCCTGCGGAATCACGATTTTGGCGAGGATACGGTTAAAGCTCATGCCCAGCGAGCGGGCGGCTTCCACCTGGCCGACGCCGACGGTGTTGATGCCACTCATAAAGTTCTCGGAACCAAAGGCAGAACCCAAGAGCACCGTAGCGACGATAACGCAGGTGCGGTAGGGCAGGACGACCTTGAGCGGCGGCAGTGCGTAGACGACGATGATGAGCAGCGCGATGCCGGGGATGTTACGGAAGACCTGGACATACAGGTCGCCAAAGACGCGCAGCGGCTTGAGCGGCGACACGCGCATCACGGTGACGGCGATGGCCAGCACCATGGCGATGACAAACGACTCAAGCGTCATGCCCCAGGTTGCGAGCAGCGCGTCGATATAGTTCTGGCCATAGAGCGACCAGAGCTCGGAGAGACTCATGCGGACCTCCCGCCGATAAGGAAAGGGGCTCCCGTGTGTACGGAAGCCCCGACAACTCAGTAAGGAAACAGTTTATCGCAATAAAGCACATCGTGCGTTTCCGTATGGTTTCGTTGCGGCCGTTACTAGGCTCGCTGTCTAGGCGCCGATCTCGGGCAGCTCAGGAACATTGGTGTCGCCCGTACGGTCACCGATGCAGATCTGCCACAGCTCGGTCCAGGTGCCGTCGTCCTCGATCTTCTTAAGGAAGTCGTTGACAAAGGCGACACCGTCGGAATCGAGCGGCAGACCGATACCATAAGGCTCCTTGCTGCCGAAAGGCTTGCCGGCGATCTTGTACTTACCGGGCTCGCGGACCAGGGCGCTCTGCTGCATGTTGTTATCGATGACGTAGGCGTCAACACGACCCTGCTGGAGTGCCTGGCGGGCCTCCTCGTCGGTCTTGAACTCCTGCTGGCTGGCCTTGGGGGCGAACTCCTCCAGGATGGCAGGGCCGTTGGAGCCGGACTGGACGGCGACGTTCTTGTCGGCCAGGTCGTCGACGCTCTTGATGTCGTCGTTATCGGCGAGCACCAGGATGGCCTGCTGGGTGTAGTAGTAGGGGCCGGCAAAGGAGACGAGCTTCTTGCGCTCGTCAGTGATGGTGTAGGTGGCAAAGACAGCGTCGACCTGGCCGTTCTGCAGGACGGACTCGCGCGTGTCCGAGGTCACCTGGGTGATCTCGACCTTGTTCTCACCCAGGATGTAGTTGGACAAGAGCTGTGCGATACCGGCATCGAAGCCGCGGGTCTGACCGTCTTTCTCGTTGAGGAGGGAGAAAAGCGTAGAGGTCTGAACGCCGCCGATCTTAAAGACGCCGGCGTCCTTGACGGCCGTGGCCCAGGTGCTGGCGGCGATGGCGTCGTCATCGGCCTTGGGGCCGTTGTCGACGAGCTTGTCGAATGCCTTGGCGTCGAGCGTGGCGGAAACCTCGGTATCCTCGGAGCCCTTGGAGGAGCCGGCGGCGGAACCCTTGTCGGCCTCGGCGCTGGTGTCGGAGCAGCCGGCAAGACCAAGGCCGGCGACGGTTGCGAAGGTAGCGGCGACAAAGCCGCGGCGGTCGAGAACGACCTGCTGGGAGAGGTTCTTGCTCATGGTAGAACACCTTTCTCAATAAAATCCCTAGCGGTTGAGTAGAGTTATACCCTATCGCGCTCAAATGGGTCAACACGAAATAACTCAGAAACATACCTACCTTATGGGTTATTGTACCTACCAAAAAGGACAGGCACCTTTGTGGTGGTTCTTGCAGATGTGACGGCCTGCCTCGCTGCTTTGTCTCAATCTGTAACAGGTAGACGAGGAAATGGGTTCTAACTGTTACAGATCGAGATTTTCTCTTCAGGGGAATTCGAATGTCTCAATCTGTAACATCTGGACGGCCAAAAGGTCTCTATCTGTTACAGATTGAGACAAAGGTCAGGGACTAAGACGTCTTGTCTAGATCTGTAACAGTTAGACGGGAATTCGGGCTCTAGATGTTACAGATTGAGATAATCGCGTCGCGAAAATTAAAACCTCCGCAGGGATGCTTCCCTTGCGGAGGTTTTCTTACTCGTTGAGTAGCCTTACGGCTTCGGCGGCCATGTTCTCGACCGTCATGCCGTTCTGAGCGAGCAGCTCGTTGGGGTCGTAGCGGTCGGGGAAGCCCTTGGCGATGCCGAAGGTGCGCGTGCGCACAGGTGTGCAGGCCAGATAACATGCCACGCGCTCGCCCCAGCCGCCGTCCAAGATGCCGTCCTCGAGGGTGATGACGACGCGATGCTCGGCGGCAAGGCTGTCGAGGAACTCGCGGTCAAGCTCGGTTGCAAAGCGTGGGTTGACGAGCGTGGTCTCGATGCCGTACTCGGCAGCCAAGCGGTTTGCCACGCGCTCGCCCAGCTCAAAGAAATCGCCAAGTGCGAGCACGGCAACGTCGCGGCCCTGACGCACCACGTTGTAGCGAACGGCGCTATAGTCGGTGTCCTCGGCGGGCGCCAAATCGGGGCGGCTAACCAGGCCAATGCCCGGTACGCGGATCGCCACGGGATGCTCGCGGTGGTCGAGCGACCAGCTCAGCATGGACAGGTATTCCTCCATGCAGGCCGGCGCCAAGTAGCACATGTTGGGAAGAGCGCCCAGCATGGAAATATCAAAGAACGAGAGGTGCGTCTCGGATGTGGTGCCAAAGATCGACGCGCCAAACACCAAGATGGTTGCGGGGGCATCGTTGAGGCACAGGTCGTGCCACAGCTCGTCGTAGGCGCGCTGCAAAAACGTGCCGTACACACCAAAGACTGGCTTGGCGCCCGAGCGCGCAAGCGCGGTGGCAAAGGTCACAGCGTGCTCCTCGGCAATGCCCACGTCGACAAACTGCTTGCCGGCGGCAGCGCGAAGCTCGGGCGTAAAACCCATGATGTAGGGCGTGGCGGCCGTGATGCCCACGACCTGCGAATCGCGCTCGATGGCGGTGCTGAGCGCCTCGCCCGTAATATCGGCATAGGTGCGCGGTGCGGGCTCGCTCGGATGGCCCGGGCAGAGCTTGCGCCCAGTCGCCATGTCAAACGGACCCACGTGGTGCCAGCGTTCCGGGTCGCTCTGGGCTGGCTCAAAGCCCTTGCCCTTGGCGGTGGAGACGTGCAGCACGATGGGGTGATCGATATTGCGCAGTTCCTGCAACGCGTCGACGAGGGCCAACACATCGTTACCGGCGTCCAGATAGCGGTAGTCGAGCCCCATCGCGCGGAAGACGTTGCGCTCACAGGCACCGTTGCTGGCGCGCAGCTCGGCCAGATTGCGATACAGGCCGCCATGGTTCTCGGCAATGGACTGGTCGTTATCGTTGACGATGATGATCAGGTTGCTATCGAGTTCGGCGGCATTGTTAAAGCCCTCAAACGCCAGGCCGCCCGAAAGCGAGCCGTCGCCAATGATGGTGATGACGTTGTACGCATCGCCCGCCAGGTCGCGCGCGTGGGCAAGGCCGCAGCCCAGGCTCACCGACGTGGAGGTATGGCCCATGGCGAACAGGTCGTGCTCGGACTCGTCGGGATTGGCAAAGCCAGAAGCCTCGCCAAAACGTTCCGGATCGATATAGGTATACGCGCGCCCGGTCAGCGCCTTGTGGGCGTAGGTCTGGTGCGAAACGTCAAAGACAATTTTGTCGGTGGGGGAGTTAAACACGCGATGGAGCGCGACCGTGAGCTCAACGACGCCCAAGTTGGGGGCAACGTGCCCGCCGACGGCGGCGGAGCTTTCGAGGATGGCGTGGCGAATCTCGCCGCAGAGCAGCGGAAGCTCGGCGCGGTCGAGAGCCTTGACGTCCTCGGGCGTTGTCGTTTGCGTAAGCAGCATCGTTGTGGGTTACTCCATGCGAATCGAGCGCCGGCGCTCCCTCGGCCGGCACAATTGCACAAGACAGTCTCGCACATTTTGGCGTTTGATATGTGACGGCGGCGCGGTAATTCGCCAACTGGTGGGGCAAAACGTTTTGTCCGATGCCATACTGATGTGTTCCATGATGTTTTTATCGATTGTGCGCAGGCCGTGGCTTGTCGCCGCGGGCCGCTGGAAGGAGGCAGCATGTCCGATACCGTTCGTGCCGAGAAAATCGCGCGCGAGGTTGACTATGCCGCCCGTCAGCTCGCCCAGGCGGGCCGCTTGGACCTGACGCACGGGTTTATCCAGCATGGTGATGTGACGGTCTATGCACATGTGACCTCGGTGGCGCGGGCAAGTCTGTCCTTTGCCGAGCGCCTGGGCCGTGTCGGTGTCTCGGTCGACCGCGCCTCGTTGCTGCGCGGGGCCCTGCTGCACGATTACTTTCTCTATGACTGGCACGATCCCGACCCAAGCCATCGGCTGCATGGCTTTCGCCACCCGTTTTTTGCCCTGGC
>USHR01000115.1 GCA_900554495.1 uncultured Collinsella sp. | reverse complement strand
ACCACGTCGCCGTTAACGATAACGCCGCCGCCCACGCCGGTACCGATGGTGACCATCACCACGTTCTGCACGCCCTTGGCAGAGCCGAGCCAGGCCTCGCCCATGGCGGCGGCGTTGGCATCGTTCTCGTACTTAACGACCGCGTCGGGGCAGTGCTGCTGAATGGCGATCCTCAGCTCGGGCAGGTTAATGGCAATGTTGGCCTTGACCTTGGCATCGCCCGATGCCGGGATGGGGCACGGAACGGCCAGGCCAATGCCCGCCACAAAGGCACGCGAAATCTGGGCTTTGGCGACCACCTGGTCGATAGCCTCGGTCACCGCGGCAAAGCCCGCAGCGTCGACGATGGGAGGCGTGGGCACGCTGGCTTTGGCCAGCAGGTTGCCATCCTCGTCGAACAGGCCCTCCTTAACCGAAGTGCCGCCGACGTCAATGCCAATGTAGTACTGCTTAGGTTCCATGAGAGCCCACCTTTCTCGTTTAAACATTGCCTGTATGGTACCGCTCTCAAGACAAAAACCCGCCAAAAAGGGACAGGTTTGTTTTGGCAGGTTTTATCTGGGGAAACGTCCGCCCGCTCAACGAGCAATGACGCTCAGCAACTCGCCAAACAAAAAGCGCCGGGAGAGGGAGACTCCCGGCGCCTGCAAAAGGGACTGGATTGTATGCGAACCGCACGATCCGTCGCGGCGAAAACGCCAGCTAGGCCTTGAGTGCCTGTAGCTGTTTGTGGACCTCAATGAGCTCCGTGGCCATGACGCGCATGGTCTCGGTGCCGGCCATCTGGTCCTCGGCGTGCAGCAGAATCAGCGGGGCCTCGCCGTTGCGCTCGCCATTGGCCTCCTTCTTAAGAAGTCCCATGTGAACATCGTGGCCGCCGTTATAGGCCTCGTCGCCCTGCTTAATGAGCTCCTCGGCGGCGTCGAAATCGCCCTCCTTGGCCTTCTGCACGGCGTTGATGTACATGCTCTTGGCGGTACCGACGTAGCTGATGATCTCGAAGCAGGTCATCTGCAGTTCGTTCATATCCTCCATGCGCTGCACCTAGCCCATCACGCTGACGCAGTGGTCGATGATGCCGGCGGCGTTCATGCGGCCATAGTCGACCATGTTGATGACCTCGACCGGGAAACGGCCGGCGGCCTCCTTCTCAAAGTCGCCCTTGGTGTAGCCGATCTGCGGGCCGAGCAGCAGGATGTCGCACTCGTCCAGGTGATCGTGGGCCTCATTCATAGGACGGGCTTCGACCTCGATGTCCAGACCACGGCTCGCGACCTCGGACTGCATCTTCTGGACCAGCAGACTCGTGGACATGCCGGCATTGCAGCAAAGCATGATCTTCTTCATGGTTTCCTCCTTATAACTGCGCGGCGCGCAGACGACAAACTGGATAAATCCTTGTGGTTATCTTTCCCCTGTTTTGCACGTTTAGGCAAAAAAGGAGATACGGGTACCGGTACCAAGCATCGGTACCCGCAAGGGTGGAATGGACAAACGCTAGGCGTTCTGCTCGGCGAGGGCCTCCTGCTTGGCGATGGCCTTCTCGGAGATCCTCATAAAGGGCAGGTAGACAGCCATGCCGATGACCAGCTCCAGAGCCTGCCACACGCCGGCGCGCCAGTCAAAGCCCGTAGCAAGCAGGGCGTTGATGACGGGCGGCATGGTCCAAGGCACCTGAGCGATGCAGGGGCTGATGATGCCAGCGCAGGTCAGGCCATAGGTGACACCGATGAACAGGTCGGGAAGAAGCACGAACGGAATCATGAGCGGCAGGTTGTACACGATGGGGTAACCGTAGATGACCGGCTCGTTGATGTTGAACAGGCCAGGCAGAATGGCCATCTTGGCAACGGTCTTGGAGGCCTTGTTCTTGGAGAACAGGAAGGTGTCGAGCAGCAGCATGAGGGTGCAGCCCGAGCCGCCGATGAGGGCGAAGCTGTTGACGATCTGCATGTTCATGTAGTGATCGGGCTGGATGGTACCGCCGGCGGCAAAGGTAGCCATGTTGTCGACGATGAGCATGGTCAGGATCGGCTCGACGGTAGCGCCCGAGATGGTGGACTGGTGAATACCAACGCAGAACAGCAGGTTGGCGAGGGTGTAGATGAGGATGACAGCCCACGGACCGGCGTTCATGATGCTCTTGAGCGGGTTGGAGATGCAGGTGGAGATGATGGTGCACAGGTCGGTGCCGGCGCAGACGGCGAGCAGGGCCGAGGCGATAGCGAAGATCGAGAGGTTGAGCAGCATTGGGATCATGACGTTGAAGGAGTTGGAGACCGCAGGAGGTACGCCCTCGCCCAGCTTGACCTTGAGCTTCTCGACGCCCGAGATCTTGA
Source organism: uncultured Collinsella sp. (assembly GCA_900554495.1). Lineage (GTDB taxonomy): Bacteria > Actinomycetota > Coriobacteriia > Coriobacteriales > Coriobacteriaceae > Collinsella. The sequence continues at coordinate 3,417 of USHR01000115.1, read as the reverse complement.
TGAAGAGCGTCGTGGAGAGCAGGGCGATGATGATGGCCGAGAACAGGCCGTTGGTACCGGTGTTGGCGGTCGAAAGGGCACCGGTGACCTCGGCGGAGGTGATCTTGTCGGTGAGAAGCGGGCTCGTGGCGGCAAGGGTGGCGGTGATCTGCTGCGGCATCATGATGACGAAGGCAGAGATAGCGACAACCACGCAGGCAAGCGGGTTATCGAAACGCTCGTTCTTGGCGAGGCTGTAGCCAATCAGACCGGCCAGGATAATGGCGGACACGTTAAGGGTGCCCAGGGTGATTGCCGAGCCCCAGGCCTGGAGGTTGACGAGGCCCGCCGCATCGAGCGGGAACAGAGGGAACACGACGTTGTTGATAAGAACCGCGATACCCGCAAGGATATAGAGCGGCGTGATGGTCGCGAAGGCATCGCGCAGAGAACGCAGATGAACCTGGTTTCCCACCTTCGCAGAGACCTCGGCAAATTTGTCGAGGAAGCTCTTTCCGTTGTCACTGGCCATGATTGCTCCTAACTTTCAAATCCGGCCTTTTCCTATGCGCACGGTGGTCTGTCGCCCTCTGCCACCAGATGTGCCAATGTTATTGCGCGTTTGCGCAGGGGCTGAGCGCCCGTTTTGGGGCTGAGCGCCCGATCGCTAATCCACCACGCGGGTCGTGGCGACCTGCTTGAGCCAAGCTGCCGATTTCTTAAGACGGCGCTGATAGCCGTCCATGAGGTCGACCTCGACAAAGCCATAACGGTTCTTGAAGGCATTTGCCCAGGACCAGTTGTCAATGACGGCCCAGTAGTGGTAGCCGCGGCACTTGGCCCCTTCGTCAATGGCCTTGGCGACCCACTCAAGGTGCTGGCGCACAAAGTCGACGCGATAGTCGTCCTGAATGGTTCCCTCGGCGTCACGATTCTTGTACTCGTCCATGATGCCGATGCCGTTCTCGGAGACGAACCACTCAAGATCGGGATAGTTCTTGGCGCAGTCCATGCCAAAGTCGTAGAGGCCCTTCGGGTAAATCTCCCAGCCGCGGCTCTTGTTCATGACGGCATCGGGCCACACGTACTCGTCGGCAAAGTGCGGCAGACCGTACTGGTCGATCTTGCTCGCCGGCGCCTGGACGCGCGTGGGATGGTAGTAGTTGCAGCCAAGCCAGTCAACGACGCCCTGCTTGAGGATCTCCTGGTCACCGGCGCGGAACGGAAGCTTGACGCCGCCCTCGGCCAGGCTGTCGAGCACGTCGGCGGGAAGCTCGCCCTTGGTGATAAGGTCTAGCCACCAGCGATTGTTGATGCCGCTGGTCATACGCACGGCCTCGAGGTCTGCCTCGCTGGGGTTCTCCTTGGTGTAGACCGGGGTGAAGCAGTTGATCATGCCGATCTTGGCATCGGCGCGAACGGCGCCCTTGTCATAGGCCTTGCGATAGTTGGCAACAGCCAGCGCGTGCGCCAGCGAAATGTGGTACTGCACGGTGCGAGCACGGTTGAAGTCGTGGAGCTGCGGGAACCACACGCCCTCCTGGTAGCGCTGCTCGGGCTCGACGATGGGCTCGTTAAAGGTAAACCAGTACTTGATCTCTTGACCGAACTCGCGGAAGGCGACGTCGGCGTAATGCGCGTAGGCCTCGACGACCTCGCGGCTCTCCCAACCGCCACGGTCAAAGAGATAGGTGGGCATATCGAAGTGGTAAAGGTTGACGAACGGCTCCAGGCCTGCCTCGCGGGAAGCGCGGAACAGCTCGTGGTACCACGCAGCACCCTCCTCGTTGAGGTTGCCGTCGGCATCGAGCAGGCGGCTCCACTGGATGGAGGTGCGATAGGTATCCAGGCCCAGGTCCTTCATGATGCGAAGGTCGTCCTTGTACTTGGCCATAAAGTCGTTACCGGCATAGGAACCCACGCGGTTATAGAACGAGCCCAGATCCTGCATGGACCAGGTGTCCCACAGGTTCTCGAGCTTGCCGCCCTGGTTCCACTGGCCCTCGGTCTGCGGACCGGACATGGCCGCGCCAAAGAAAAAGTCGCTGGGCAGCTGATACTGTGCCATCGAAGTCCTCGCTTTCGTGTCTTTGAGCCTCCGATTGGAGGCGGGTTTGCTTTGGCGGGTAATCCGGCGCGGGCGCGCACCGGTTATCCGGATATCCGACCCACCAAAACAAATCCGTCTCCAAGCGGTACAGGCGATGCTCATGCATCTCGCTTGTTATCTATAACTATAGCGCTCTAATTTTTTATGTAAAGCGTCTTTTTTGTTTTTCTTTCTCGAACTTCTTTGATTAAAGCCATATAGATGCTTTTATAGTAGGTATACTTTCTTTTACAGGCATTCATGTTAGAAAGGGGGTTCCATGATTCCCAAATATGAGTCAATAGCTGCGGATATTCGTCGCAGTATCGAGGATGGCGCCCTTAAGCCCGGCGACAAGCTACCCACTGTCGTTGAGTTCTGCGAGCTGTATGGCGTTTCCAAGATCACCGTCAAACGAGCAATTGAGCAAATTACCGAGGAAGGCTTGGTCACGAGCCGTCGCGGATCGGGCACCTACGTCAAGGACACCGCAGGGCTTCCCGGCAAAGCGTTTTTCCAAGGCAGAAACGACCGCGCGCAGGGCTTTACCTACGAGCATCGCGGTGAGAAGGTTGCCTCGGTGGTCTACGATTTCTCGATCGTCAATCCGCCGGCAGAGGTTGCCTCCCAGCTGGGAATGGCCGAAGACGACTTTGCCTATCACATCGTGCGCGTACGCGAGGTCGATGGCCTGCCCATCGTTATCGAGTACACCTATATGCCGCTCGAGCTGATCCCGGGCCTGAAGAAAAAGGACCTGTACGCGTCGGTCTACAGCTATATCCGCGAGCAATGCGGGCTTAAGATCTCGAGCTTCCACCGCACCATTCGTGCCGTGGCGGCAACCGAGGAAGAGGCCAAGCGCCTGAACACCAAGCCCGGCTCTCCCCTGCTCGAGCTCAACCAGATTGGCTTTTTGGACAGCGGCGCCGCGTTTGAGTACTCGATTTCGCGCAACGTGGGCGACCGCTTTGAGCTGCACAACATAACGTTGGCTTAAGTTTGTAATCCGGCAGGCGCTCGCTTTGAGCCGTTTTTCGCGAGGTGCCTGCACAACCTGATGGGGGTATGCACATGTCCGATTTGATTAAACTCACGCCGATCTTCCACGAGAAGATTTGGGGCGGCCGCCAGCTGGAGACCGTCTTTGGCTATGACATTCCCGAGGGTCCCATCGGTGAGTGCTGGGCCATCTCGGCGCACCCCAACGGCGATTGCCAGATTGCCGAGGGTCCGTACGCCGGCCACACGCTGTCGTGGCTGTGGGCCGAGCATCGCGAGCTCTTTGGCAACTGCGAGGGCAAGGAGTTCCCGCTGCTCATTAAGATTCTGGACGCCAAGGACGACCT
>USHR01000114.1 GCA_900554495.1 uncultured Collinsella sp. | reverse complement strand
GGGACAAACCGTGAGAAACTATTTAGCGTTTATGGAGCGTATACGATGGGAGCGATGCCTTGGATAAGAACGAGCTGCAAAAGCGTATGGAACAGGCTATCCGCCTGACGGCACCTGGTCAGCCGATCCGCACCGCCCTCGACATGATCATCGCCGGTCACCTGGGCGCCCTTATCTGCGTCGGCGACACCGAAAACGTGCTCGCTGCCGGTAACGACGGCTTCCCGCTCAACATTTCGTTTACCTCGAACCGCCTGTTCGAGCTTTCCAAGATGGACGGCGCCATCGTTATCGATGGCGACCTCACCCAGATCCTGCGCGCCAACTTCCACCTCAATCCCGATCCCTCGCTCGCCACGAGTGAGACGGGCATGCGTCACCGTACTGCCGCTCGCATGTCGGTGCTCACCGATGCCATCGTGATCTCGGTTTCGGCTCGTCGCGCCGTCGTCAACGTGTACGTCCACGGCAAGAGCTACGAGATCCAGCCCGTCACCACCATCATGAGCTCGGTCAACCAGCTCGTCGCCACGCTCCAGACTACCCGTCAGTCGCTCGATCGCTCCCTGCTGCGCCTGACGGCCCTCGAGCTCGACGACTACGTCACACTCGCCGACATTACCGGTATTTTCTCGAGCTTCGAGATCATGCAGCAGGCAAAGACCGAGCTTAAGGATTGCATTGTCAAGCTGGGTAACCAGGGTAAGCTCGTGCAGATGCAGCTCGAGCAGCTCGCGGGCTCCAGCATGGATACTGAATACGACTTGATGATCCGCGACTACGCGAGCGATTCCTCTGAGGCCAACGCCGAGAAGATTCGCGCCGAGCTGAGCCGTATGACGCCTAAGGACCTGTCCGACCCGCAGCACGTGGCGGCAGTTCTGGGCTATGACGACTTGGACGAGGACTCCGTCATGACGCCGCTGGGCCTGCGCACGCTTTCGCGCGTGTCCGTCGTGCGCGACGGCGTGGCCGAGAAGATCGTCGACGAGTACGGCTCGCTGCAGGAGCTCATGGACGACATCAGCGAGGATCCGGAGCGCTTGGGCGACTTTGGCGTCAACAACCCTGCCATTCTTGCGGACTCGCTGTACCGCATGAAGGGCACCAAACAGGGGAACGCATAATGGCGCCCGTATGCGCCGTGGTCGTTGCCGGCGGCAGCGGCCAGCGCTTTGGAAATCCCGGCGGCAAGCAGCTCGTTAACGTGGCGGGCCGTCCGCTCATGAGCTGGTCCATCCGCGCGTTCGATCGTAGCGACAAGGTCGGCCATATCGTCGTGGTTTGCCCTGCCGAGCGCCGTGCCGAGATGCGCCGCTTGGCTATCGACCCGTTTGACTATGACACGCCCATCAGCTTTGCCGATGCCGGCGATACTCGTCAGGATTCCACCCGCGCCGGCGTGCACGCGGTGCCGGCGGGTTTCGAATATGTCGCTATCCACGACGGCGCCCGTCCGCTCATCACGACCGAGGCCATCGACCATGCGATCGACGTGCTTGTGGGCGACCGCTCGCTCGACGGTGTCGTGTGCGGCCAGCCCGCGATCGACACGCTCAAGATCGTCGATGGCGACAATATCGTCGAGACGCCGCCGCGTGAGCTCTATTGGGCCGCGCAGACGCCGCAGATCTTTAGCGTCGATGCTATGAAGCGCGCCCATGCCGCGGCGATTGCCGAGGGCTTTATCGGTACTGACGATTCATCGCTGGTCGAGCGCATGGGCGGGCGCGTCCGCTGCGTCCAGAGCCCGCGCGATAACCTTAAGGTGACGGTGCCCGAGGACTTGCGTCCCGTAACCGCGATTCTGCTTGGCCGCATGGCCGAGGGAGAGGACCTTCCCCATGTTCAGTAACCTGCGCATTGGCCATGGCTACGACGTCCACCGTCTGGTGGAGGGGCGTCGATGTATCATCGGCGGTGTCGACATTCCCTACGAGCGCGGCCTGCTGGGCCACTCGGATGCCGATGTGCTCGCGCACGCCTTGGCCGACGCCATTCTGGGCGCCTGCCGCGGGGGAGACATCGGCAAGCTATTCCCCGATACCGACCCCGCCTATGAGGGCGCCGATTCGATGGTGCTGCTCGCTCGCGTGATGGACTATGCGCGCGAGCTGGGCTTTGAGTTTGTCGATGCCGATTGCACCATTGCCTGTCAGCAACCCAAGATCACCCCGCACCGCGATGCCATGCGCGCCAACCTTGCCCATGCCCTGGGCGTTGACGTCGAAAACGTGGGCGTCGCCGCCACTACGACCGAAAAGCTCGGTTGGGAAGGTCAGGGCGAGGGAATCGGCGCCTGGGCCGTCTGCCTGCTACAGAAAACCGTTAAGGAGTAACGAATGCGTATCTACAACAGCGCTACCCATAAAAAGGAAGAGTTCCAGCCCATCGAGTCCGGCAAGGTCCGCATGTACGTGTGCGGCCCCACGGTCTACGACAACATCCACATCGGCAATGCCCGCACGTTCATCAGCTTTGACGTGATCCGCCGCTGGCTCATCGCGAGCGGCTACGAGGTCACGTTCGCCCAGAACCTCACCGATGTCGACGACAAGATCATCAAGCGCGCCAACGAGCAGGGTCGTACGGCCGCCGAGGTCGCGACGGAGTTCTCCGACAAGTTCATCGGCGTCATGCGCGCCGCCAACGTGCTCGATCCCGATGTGCGCCCCCGCGCCACCAAGGAGATCGGCCCCATGATCGCCATGATCAAGACGCTTATCGAGCAGGGCCACGCTTACGCCGCCGATAACGGCGACGTGTACTTTGCCGTGCGCAGCGATCCCAACTATGGTCAGGTCTCGGGCCGCAACATCGACGACCTTATGGTTGGCGCGCGCATCGAGGAGAACGAGGACAAGAACGACCCGCTCGACTTTGCCCTGTGGAAGGCCGCCAAGCCCGGCGAGCCCAGCTGGCCGAGCCCCTGGGGCGAGGGCCGTCCCGGTTGGCACACCGAGTGCGCCGCCATGGTGCACCGCTACCTGGGCACCCCGATTGACATCCACGGCGGCGGCTCCGACCTTGCCTTCCCGCATCACGAGAACGAGTGCGCCCAGGCCACCTGCGCCTGGCACCAGGGCTTCTCCAACACCTGGATGCACACGGGCATGCTGCTGGTAGACGGCGAGAAGATGTCCAAGTCGCTCGGAAACTTCTTTACGCTGGCCGAGGTGCTCGAGCAGCACTCTGCCGCGGCCCTGCGCCTGCTGATGCTGCAGACGAGCTATCGCTCGCCGCTCGACTTTTCTTGGGAGCGCCTGGAGGGTGCCGAGAACTCGCTCACGCGTATCGCCGGTACGGTCGAGAACCTGCGCTGGGCCGCGAACCATGCGACGGCCGATGCCGATGAGGCAGCATCCGAGGCGTTTGCCGCCAAGGCCGCCGAGACCCGCGCCGCCTTTAAGGAGTGCATGGACGACGACTTTAACACCGCCGGTGCCATGGGTGCCGTCTTTGGCTTTGTCACTGAATGCAACCAGTACCTGGAGCAGGCGGGCGACGCTGCCGACAAGGCCGCCGCGCTTGCCGCCGCCGACACGCTGGCCGAGTTGCTCGATACGTTTGGCGTCGAGCTTCCCGAGCCCAAGGTCGAGCTGCCGCTGGGCCTGCTGGGCGTTGCCGCCGGCCTGGTCGCCTACACGGGCGACGACGTGGACGAGGCTGCTGCCAAGATTCTCGAGGCCCGCGCCGAGGCCCGTGCCGCCAAGAACTGGGATCTGGCCGACGCCATCCGCGACCAGCTCAAGGACCTGGGCCTCACCATTGAGGATACGGCCGCGGGTACTCGTATTAAGACCCTCTAGTATTTGTCGACCGTTCGAGGTGCGGCGGATTGCCTTGAAAGAGGAGGGCATCGACCTGGTGGTCATGCCTGACGATTGAAAGGCAAGGTGCCGTGGCTCGGACGGTCGATTCTTGTTCGTTATCTATTTAAGGAGGCCGCTTTATGGCCGACAATCGCAAGCGTGCGCCTCGTGGCGGCAAGCAGGCCGCTTCTGGCTCGCGTCCGATTCACCGCAACGACCGCGCTGCCGCTCCCAAGGGCCAGCGAGATCGTACCCAGGCTGCACGTCCGCAGCGCGAGCGTGGCCGCGACGCTGTCCAGGCTCCCAAGGGTGAGTTTATCGAAGGCCGTCGTGCTGCCGCCGAGGCGCTGCGTACCGGTTTTCCCATCAAGTGCGCGCTCATTGCCGAGGGCGGGGAGCGCGATGCCGCCCTGTCGCGTCTGGTCGATGACCTCAACGCCGCGGGCGTCCGCATTAAGTATGTGCCGCGCGCGCAGCTCGACGCACTGTCGAGCCATGGCGCTCACCAGGGCATCGCGCTCGAGGTTGGCAACTTCCCCTATGCCGATGTCGCCGACATCCTCGACCGCGCGGGCGACGGTCCGGCGCTTGTCGTTGTGCTCGACCATGTGACCGACGACGGTAACTTTGGCGCCATCGTGCGCTCTGCCGAGGTTGTGGGCGCAGCGGGCGTCATCATCGCCAACAAACGAGCCGCCGGCGTAACGGTGGGTAGCTACAAGACTTCTGCCGGCGCCGTTATGCATCTGCCCATCGCGCAGGTCCCCAATATCGCTCGTGCGCTCGATGACCTCAAAGCCGCCGGTTTTTGGGTGGGCGGTGCCTCTGAGCACGCCGAGGGCAGCTGCTGGGATGCTCCCTTCGAGGGCCGCGTGGCACTCGTCATGGGTTCCGAGGGCGACGGCATCTCGCGTCTGGTGCTCGAGAAATGCGACTTTTTGACCAAGCTTCCCCAGCGCGGCATGACCGAGAGCCTCAATGTTGCCCAGGCGACTACGGCCCTCTGCTTTGAGTGGCTGCGCCGCAACGCCGGCGAGCTCATGGGGGAGGAGTAGCGCATGTCCAAAAAGAACCGTGCCAAGTCCAAGGCCAAGCGCTTTGGCGAGGGCTCGGCCAAGCCGATTGTTTCGGCCGCGACCTACGGCGTGGGCGGCAATGCGTTTGCGCAGGCTATCGCCGACCCAGTCTCGACGGTGCACTCCAACAAGCCCGAGCTGCTGGTGGTCGACGGTTACAACGTGATCCACTGCACGCCGCGCTACGAAAAGCTCGTGTACGACCATTCCGACGATCCGTATTCCAGCGACGTTCACGATATGGCGCGCACCGCCCTCATTAACGACGTTGCTGCCTTTGCCCAGGGCCGTTACGAGGCCGTGATCGTGTTTGACGGCGCGGGCAATATCTCCAGTGAACGTCCCAACCTGCCGGCCCGCGGCGTGCGCATCGAGTTCTCGCCGACGGGTGTTTCAGCCGATACCGTGGTGCAAAAGCTCTGCATCGAGGCGCGCGAGGAAGGCCGCGCATGCTCCGTGGTATCGAGCGACGGCACGATCCAGGCCGTCGTCATGGGCAAGGGTGTCACGCGCATCTCGAGCCGTATGCTGGTGGACGAGATCAAACAGATCGATAACGACGTTCACGAGGCAGAGGAAGCTCCGCAGATCAAGATGACTCTGGGCAGTCGCCTGAGCCCCGATGCCCTGGCCAAGCTCAAGGCCCTGCGCGGGAGGTAGGGAAGTTGGCGGGGCAATGCTGCCTCGCTAACTCCATTCAGCGATGTCGATCATTCTACGGAGGCGCCATGTAAGCGCCTCTTTTAGATATGGCAGCCTTGCCGTGAGCGCGTCGTTTCTGGACAGAATCTCGATTGCCTCGTCAACGAAGCCTTCGAGTTTGTCGCCGTCAAACCAGCCCATGTCCTCGACGAGCAACATTTGTTTGGCGGGGCTTGAATGAAATTGTGCGCTGGTAAAACTGTGCTCTCCCGCCCTAAGCTC
>USHR01000113.1 GCA_900554495.1 uncultured Collinsella sp. | reverse complement strand
TTCTCCATCGCTATGAAGGAGCAGGGCTTCGAGATGGTTCAGACCGCCGTGGGCGACCGCTACGTTCTGGAGCGCATGCTCGCGGATGGCGCCGTCATCGGCGGTGAACAGTCCGGCCACATCATCTTCCTGGAGCACAACACCACCGGTGACGGCCTGGTGACGGCTCTGCAGCTGCTGGCCGTGCTCAAGCGCACCGGTCGTACCCTCACCGACCTTGCCGGCATCATGAAGAAGTACCCGCAGGTACTCGTCAACGTGCATTCGGACAACAAGGCCGGTCTGGACGATTGCCAGCCCATCTGGGATGCCGTCGCTGCTGCCGAGAAGGAGCTTGACGGCCGCGGCCGCATTCTGGTGCGCCCGAGCGGTACCGAGCCGCTGGTCCGCGTGATGGCCGAGGCCGAGACGCACGAGCTGACCCAGCGCGTTGTTGACGACATCGTCGAGGTTGTCAAGCGCGAACTTCCCTAATGGTCAAAAACCGTTGCCAAGTGGTAGACTGTTAAGGTTATTTTGATTGATTGGTATGTCCGAGGGGGAGCATGTTCACTAAAGTCCTAAGGTCTTTTGGTATGCGTGGTCGAGTCCTTACGCTGGATGCTCCCATCTCGGGCGACGTCATTCCGCTTTCCGAGGTAAACGACCAGACGTTTGCCACCGGCCTTTTGGGCCAGGGCGTGGCGATTCAGCCCACCGGAACGCGTGTGATTGCACCGGCTGATGCCAAGGTCGAGGCCATTTTTCCCACGGGACACGCCGTAGCGCTTAACACGGTCGATGGTCTGGACGTGCTCATCCACGTTGGTTTGGACACTGTTCAGCTCGAGGGCAAGCACTTTACCGTACATGCGCAAGTGGGTGACATCGTCCATAAGGGCGATGTGCTCATTGAGTTCGATCGCGAGGCAATTGCTGCCGAGGGCTACGATGTGACGGTTCCCATCTTGGTGTGCAACTCCGTTGAGTTCTCGAGCATCAAGGGCTCCGTTGGCGTGCATGTCGAAGAGATGGACCAGCTCATCGTTGCTCGCGAGCGCTAACAAGTGCACGTGGCCATTAGCCTACAATTCAAACACGTTTACGGAGGGCGCCCTTGAAAGAGGACGCCCTCCGTGGCAAGATGGGATTTGTCCGAAGCTAAACAGCTTTGGGTCACCGTGGACGGGCAGGGGCCTCGACGCGGCTAGACACGAGACACATACATTACGCGACCTCGCCCTGGTGGCCGCACACGTTGGTTGCGGCCGACGCGGGCCGCGGGCAAGTGCTTGTAAGGGAGCCTTGCCTCTCTTGTACGAGAAAGGACGCGTAATGAAGATCATTAAAGCTAAAGACTACGAGGATATGAGCCGCAAGGCCGCCAATATTATCTCGGCGCAGGTTATCCTCAAGCCCGATTGCGTGTTGGGTCTTGCCACCGGCTCCACCCCGATCGGTGCCTACAAGCAGCTTGCTGCTTGGTACGAGAAGGGCGACGTCGACTTTGCCGAGGTCAGCACCTACAACCTGGACGAGTATCGCGGCCTTTCGCACGACGATCCCCAGAGCTATCACTACTTCATGCGTGAGAACTTCTTCGATCACATCAACATCGACCTGAACAACACGCATGTGCCCGACGGTTCCAACCCCGACGCCGCCGCTGCCTGCTCTGAGTACGACAAGATTGTCGCCGAGGCCGGTTACCCGGATCTGCAGCTGCTCGGTATTGGCAACAACGGCCACATCGGCTTCAACGAGCCCGATGACCACTTCTCCAAGGGTACGCACTGCGTCGACCTCACCGAGAGCACCATTCAGGCCAACAGCCGCCTGTTCGACAGCATCGACGATGTTCCCCGTCAGGCCTACACCATGGGTACCCAGACCATCATGTATGCCCGCATGATCCTGGTCGTCGCCAACGGCGAGGCCAAGGCTCAGGCCGTGCATGACATGTGCTATGGCCCGGTTACGCCCGAGTGCCCGGCTTCGATCCTGCAGCTGCACACCAACTGCGTTGTCGTTGCCGACGAGGCCGCCCTTTCGCTTTGTGAGTAGCGCGAATCCTGCAGCTCGACATAGCCTTGCCTGAGGCCTCCGCTTTGCGGGGGCCTTTTTGCTATCCCTTTTTGCCCACTCGACCAAAAACTTGCCGCAAGCTTGACGAATGCCGGATGTCCAACAGCTTGATTCATTCTATACCAGATTCTATGCAAAAATGCCACTAGAAGGTCGTAGACGGTAGCGGGTGCTAGGCGAGTTGAATGACATGGCTTAACCTTGTTCATCTGCGTTACACTGCCGCTTAGATGGGACAAGCTGACAAGCTCATTTACCTGCTTAAAGACCGATTAGTCGGGGGATTAATAACAATCGGCCCTCGCTGTACAAAAACTTGCCGCTTGCGTACCAAAAGACAACCTAAAACACAAGGTCGCTCTATTCATAGCGCGGCTTGTATGGTCTTGCGGCTACAGTGTCCATACGGTCGAGTTGAGGAGCGGGCATGGTAAACGATTTGAGCGGTATAGACGACCTCGAGCTGATGCCGTTAGGCGGAGGCTATATGGTGCGACGCGAACGCTTGATGAATGAGCTTATCGCCAAGGGCCGAAAGGCCGGCATCGTGGTTCTTTATGCACCCGACGGGTTTGGGAAGACTTCGGTGCTGCTGCAGTACACCCATGAGGTTAAATGCGACCCGACGCGAGGCCCCGTGCGGATTATCGAGGCCGATCGCGCCACTGGGCGCGAGGTGTTTATGCAGCTCGAGGTGGTTACCGAAGAACTCAAAGACAAACCGCACTCTCTTATCGCGATTGATAATGTGCCAAACCTCGATCAGCACGATACCGAAGACCTCATCGACAGGATCCGCGGCCTGCGCGCTATGGGGGTAGGGGTCTTTATCTCCTGCCGTCCTTCAAATCGTCAGCTGATTCATGGGCTGGGCGATTCGGTTAAGATCAATGCGCAGATGCTCAAGGTGCATGCCTATGAGTATTCGGCGTGGGCATCGGCGTTTTCGATCAGCACATCGCTCGACTTTTATCAGCTCACGCAGGGCGTGCCCGAGCTCGTTTCGGCATTGCAGACGGGTCTGTATGGCCAAGGTGACGTAGCCGGTCTGCTCGAAAACGAGATTGTCAACGTATATGGCGCGGCACTTGTCGATCTGGCTTCGCTCGACAATAACGCGCTGTTTTGTGTGGCATGTCTCATGGTTTTGATGGGCGAGGGCAATATCGCAGAACTCGAGGCTTGTGGGATGAGGCTGTCGATGGTCGACCAGTCCTACTTTGTACGCGACTACCCGATCTTTGGCTTGGATCCCGCCGAGCGGAGTTTTACGTGTCTGGGCACGGAGGATAACGGACGCTTGCGCTTGCGTAAGTTGGTGGCCGAGGTTCGCCCCGAACTTGTTCCGAGGGCGGCCCGGATTTTGCTTAAGGCGGGCCGATGCGATGCGGCGATGGGCCTGGCGGACGCCTTTTTGGACCGTGAAGCGGTCCTTGAACTTGCTGGGCAGTATGGGGTCGATCTGGCTCTGACGGGGCACGGGGCCGATATCTGCCGAGCGGCGCTGGGCACGATCGATGCCGACGATCCGGCTCCAGAGCCAACGCCTGCCGAAGCGCTTGGCGTATATCTGGCAGCGGTCAGCGTGTCCAATACAAAGCTCGCTCGCTATATGGCATCGGTCATCGAACGCGGGGGCGAACGGGCGGCCTGCGAAATAGACCCTGTTTCATGGAGGGTGGCCCAGACACTGACGGCTGTTTGCTATGGGGACAACGGGCTTGGGCTTCCTACGAACCTGGCCGTGCCAGAAATAGAGACGTCCCATACCGCACTCGATATGTTGTCTGCGCATATCGAGGTCAAACGCTGTCTGACCGAGCGGGGAAATGCCGGCGGCGTTCTACAACAGCTCAAAACGAGCAAGGCCTACGACTGCGAGCTCGACATCGCGGGGATTGTTATACGGGCCGATAGCATGCTGGTGGAGCTCTTTGACGGGTCGTTTGCGGGAACCGACGAGCGCGACGACGAGATGACGGTGGTGCGGGAGGTGCTCGACGTACGTGGGCTTAAGGCGATGGCTATCTGGGTGCGCATGGTGTTGGCGGCACGGCGGCTCCTTTCCGGCTTGCCGGTAACCGACGACGCGGCGTTCAACGAGCTCGATCGTTTTGCCGTGCGCATGCGCGACAACCAGATTCAGCTGTTTGGGCTGTTGCTAGAAGGCTGGCAGTCGCTGGCAGAGGGACGGCCGGTTAATGCAAAGTTCCGTGCGGTCCAAGTGCTCAAACTTGCCGAGGAGTCGATTGCGTACATGCGCGATAACGCATTGCTGCTGGAGCGCGCGGCATATCTGCGTAACACCTCGATGGTTTCGGTGCGCGAGGAAGCGGAGTTGCTCGATATAAGCCAGACGCAGGTTGGTGGAGCGGAGGCCTGGATGGTGGCGCTGCATTTGGCCTGTGCGGGCCGAGACAGCGATCTTGCGGCCTGGATGTCCATGAATCGTGCGGGGATTCTAGAGCCATCGTATCGGCTCTTTGCGCGCCTTGCCATGCATTGTCTGGGCGAGCCGGCGGGCAGGATACGCAAGAAGCTTCCCGTGCGCGAGCTGTCGCGGTACTCGCTGCGCGACGATTTGGAAGGAGAGGGCGAGCGCCTGTTCCAGGCCGGCGAGGTTGAAGCCGTTGATACCATCGACCATATCGAGATTCGCATGTTTGGTGCGTTTCGCGCCGAGCGCGACGGGTTTCCCATCACGGACAAAATGTGGCGCCGCAAGAAGGCGGCGACACTTGCCGAGCGGCTTGCGCTGGGCATGGATGCGCTCGTCGATCGTGAGACGCTGGCCATGGAGCTGTGGCCCCATGCCGAGTTTAATAGCGCCCGCAACAACCTGTACTCGACGATATCGCGCTTGCGGTCGGCTTTGGGACCGACGCCGGATGGCAAGTCGTGTGTGCTCATCCAAAATGAATGCATTGGGCTCAACGGCGACTACGTCAAGACCGATGTGCGGCTGTTTGACCAGATAAGCCGCGAGGTTTTGGGAAATCGCACGGGTGCGCGCGGACCCCATTTAGTTGAGCTGTGCCTTAAGATTGAGCAACTTTATGCCGGACCGCTGTATGTTCCCAATGGCTGTAATCCCACCTACTTTTTGCGTATGCGACGCATTATGCAGTCAAAGCACATCGATTGCATGATTAAGGGAGCAAATGCCGCTCTAGAAGAAAACGATCTGCAGTCGGCGATTTGGCTGGCGGAGTCGGGGCTTCGGCAGGAAACGGCGCGTGAGGATATGGTGCGCTGCGCCATGCGCGTCTACAGTGCGGCGGGGCGACGGCGCGATATCGTCGAGCTGTACAGCGGGCATATGCACCATCTGAGGGAGCAGGTCAATGGCGTGCCCGAGCCCGAGACGCGGCGTCTATACGAGCGCTTGGTGGAGGGGCGGCTCAATCGCGTGCTGGTCGAGCGATAAAAAACGGGCGCCCGAAGTACTTGGGCGCCCGTAAGCTTGCCATGTGTTGGCTCGCCGGATCATTGGCTCTTAGACGAGCTTGATCTTCTCGATGTCCTTGCGCGAGGACTCGCGATACAGCGAGAACTTGCGGCCGATGACCTGGACGACCTCGGCGTGGCAACGCTCAGCGAGCTCCTCGGCGGCCTCGCGGGCGGAAAGACTAGAGCCATCGAGCACGGAGCACTTAACGAGCTCGTGCTTCTCCAGGTAGGCGACCGTCTGCTCGACGGTGCCCTCGTTGACGTCGGACTTGCCGATGATGATGGCGGGGTTGAGGTGATGGGCCATGCTGCGAAGCTGCTTGACCTGTGCTCCTGTCAGTGCCATGGGTTCTCGCTTTCTATGTATGGGGCGCCCCACGATGGGGCCTTAATCTACGTGAGCTGTCCCACGATAGCGCAGGAACGGCGCGGTGTGG
>USHR01000112.1 GCA_900554495.1 uncultured Collinsella sp. | reverse complement strand
ACGGACTCGGCAACGTTGGCGCCGGTGGCCATAGCGAGCTTCATGGCCTCCTCGACGTTGTCGCGATCCCTGTACCACTTGTGCAGGAACGCAGCGAGGGTGCAGTCGCCGGCGCAGACAGAAGAAACCAGCTTGATGTTGAACTCACGCTTGGCGTACCAAATATCCTCGCCGTTGGAGAAGTAAGCGTCGCCGCGGCTACCACGGGTGAGCAGCACGTTCTGAACGCCAGCGTCGTGAGCCATCTTCATGGCAACGCGGACCTCGTCGTCGGTGTCGACCGGCACGCCGAAGATGGCCTTCATCTCGTGATGGTTCGGCTTGATGAGCAGCGGCTTCTTGTGAGCGAGCTCCTTGAGCTTGTCGGAGGACAGGTCCAGGACGACGTCGGCGCCACGAGCCTGAGCGTGCTCCATGACCTGAGCCAGGAAGTCGGGCGTAGCTTTGGGAGGCACGGAGCCGGAAACGATCAGGCACTCGAGATCGCCCGCGGTGTCCAGGATGTTGTAGAGCTCCTCCTGGTGCTGCGGCGTAATAGGAGCACCCGGGTTCAGGATGCCGTACTCGTGCTGGCCATCGTTGACGTAGGTGTTAATGCGCGTGATACCGTCGGTCCAGACCGGGCGGCAGAGGCAACCCAGGTTCATGACCTCCTCGACGATGAACTTGCCCGTGAAGCCAGCGAAGAAGCCGAGCGCGACGGTGTCGACGCCCATCTTCTTAAAGGCGAAGGACACGTCGAGGCCCTTGCCGTTAGCCGTGTAGCTGGCCGAGCCGGTGCGGACGTTCTCGTCGGGCTCGAGCGGAGAGCTCGAAACCGTCATGTCGACAGCCGGGTTAGCGGTTAGCGTGTAGAACATTTACAGTACCCCCTGTATATGTGAGGGCCGCGTGGCCGGCCCATTCCAACCACGCGGTTACCTCTGATACCAAATTAGCGAGCTGCGGACTCGAGCAGTGCCTTGACCTCGGCGGCGGTGTTGCAGGCGAGTGCCTTCTCGGCGAGCTCGTCGCACTCGGCCTTGGTCCACTGGCTGATGGTCTTGCGGGCGCGCAGGATCGACGGAGCGCTCATCGAGAACTCCTCCAGGCCCCAGCTGATCAGCAGCGGCTCGAGCAGCGGATCGGCAGCGGCCTCGCCGCACATACCGACCATGATGCCGGCCTTCACGCCGCTCTCGATGATGTTCTTGAGCGAGCGGAGCACGGCGGGATAGTAAACCTGGTACAGGTTGGAGATGGTGTCGTTACCACGGTCGGCGCACATGGTGTAGCCGATCAGGTCGTTGGTGCCGATGGAGAAGAAGTCGGCGACCTCGGCAAGACGGTCTGCGAGCAGCGAAGCGGCGGGCGTCTCGACCATGATGCCGACCTCGATGTTCTCGTTGAACTTGCGACCCTCTTCGGTCAGCTCGGCCTTGCACTGCTCGACGAGCTCCTTGACAGCCAAGACCTCCTCGACGCAGGTGACGAGTGGGATCATGATCTTGACGTCACCGAAGGCGCTAGCGCGCAGCAGAGCGCGGAGCTGGACCTTGTACTGGTCGGGATTGGCCAGGCAGTAACGCACGGCGCGGAAGCCCATGAAGGGGTTGTCTTCCTTGACCATATGCAGATACGGAATCTCCTTGTCGCCACCCACATCGAGCGTGCGGATGATGACCGAAGCACCCTTGAGCGCGCTGGCGACCTTACGGTAGGCGTTGAACTGCTCCTCCTCGGAAGGAAGCTCAGCAGAGTCCATGAACAGGAACTCGGAGCGGAACAGACCGATGGCCTCGGCGTCGTGATCGAGCGCGTTGGGCACGTCATCGGGGTTACCGATGTTGCAGGCGATGATCTTCTTGATGCCATCGGCAGTCACGGACGGCTTGCCACGGAAGGCCTCGAGGGCCGCCTTCTCGGCAGCGAAGGCCTCGGCCTTGGCGGTATAGGCAGCGAGCGTCTCCTCGTCGGGATCGGCCTCGACGATACCCTTGCCACCGTCGACGACAACGGTCATACCGTTGCGCAGCGCGGTGCAGCTGTTGGAAACCGAAAGGACAGCCGGGATCTCGAGGGCGCGCGCGATGATCGCGGAGTGCGACGTGCGGCCACCGGTCTCGGTGACGATACCGGCAACGTGAGCCTTATCGATCGTGGCGGTCATGGACGGCGTGAGGTCGTGCACGACAACGACGGTGTTCTCGGGCAGGACGGAAAGGTCGACGACCTCCTTGCCCAGCAGCTCGGCCAGAATACCGGTGCGGATGTCGGCGATGTCGGCCGCGCGCAGACGGAACATCTCGTCGTCCATGGACAGGAACATGTTCTCAAACATGGTCGAGGTGTCCATGAGCGCCTGCTCGGCGCAGGTACCGCCGTCAATGGCGGCGTTGATGGCGTCAGTCATGCCCGGGTCCTGAGCCAGGACAATGTGTCCGCTCATGATCTCGGCCTCGGCCTCGCCCACCGTCTCCTTCATATGGTCGGCCTGAGCCTGGGTCTTCTCGCAGAAGACCGAAAGAGCGGACTGATAGCGCTCCTTCTCTGCTGCCGAATCAGCAACCTCGTGCGGCTCAAACGTCAAGTCGGGATCGACGGCGACCATGACGGTGCCGATACCGATGCCCTCGGAAGCGTTGACTCCCTGATACATTCCCATTCCTCTCTCCGTGTCATGTGATAAAGCGTTTTGCCATATCCATGACAAAAGAGCGCAGCTACCTTACAACAGGTCACTGCGCCCCCAAATATGAACTTAGTTGTTCAACATGCGACCCGTTTGAGTTCTACTCGCCAAGACCGCTCTTGATGAGCTCGATGGCAGCAGCCAGAGCCTCGGCCTCGTCGGCGCCGTCGCACTTGACCTCGACCTCAGTACCGCAGGGGATACCAGCAGCCATGAGGGCCATCGGGGACTTGCCGTTGACCTCCTTCTCGGGGGTGACGACCGTCACGTCACAGGCGTACTTGCCCATGGTGGAGGCGAACAGACCAGCCGGACGCATGTGCAGACCCTGAGGATTAACGAGGGTAGCCTTCTCAGAAACCATAGTTGACTCCTTTTTGTGTTTAACCCCTGTCATGCATGTGGCAGGAGTCAGATTCACGACGTTGTTTATATTAACTCACATCAAACGGTTTTTCATTATGTTTCGCACGAATTGTTGGACAGATGTCGTTCCTGTACGCTTGCCTGCCGGGCGGGGCGGTTAAGTTTGCTGCTCTACAGTCCTGCGCAAGACGAAAAGCACATTAAGTGCTTTCCTTTGCGTGCGGAACTCGCGACAAACTTAACCGCCCCGCCCGGCAGGCAAGCTGCGGAAACTCGGTCGGCTCAGAGCAATATCGTGTGAACGGAATTCTGGCTGAGGATCTGTTCGCGACAAAGACTCAATGGGCAGTTCCCTCTATGCCCTTCTGGAAGTTGCGGTGAAATAGGGACTGATTTTGCGGTTGAAACGTTTAAACAATCCCTATTTCACCGCACCTTACAGAAGGAAATGAAAAAAGGCGGGGGCTCCGAGTGGAGTCCTCGCCTTTGTTACAGGGGGCGATGGTATTCGCGTGTTGCGGGATTAGACCAGACGGGCGTTGATCGTCTTGGCGATCTCGGCGGCGTCGGTGGAACCCTTGACAGTGGCACGGAAGTCCTCGTCCATGAGCGCCTCGGCGACCTTGGACAGGATCTTGAGGTGCGTAGTGCCGGCCTGGGCACCGGGGATGAGCAGGGCGATAGCCACGTTGACGGGAGCGCCGTCCATGGTGTCCCAACCGGTCACGCCGGACTCGTCCTTGACGACGATGACGGCAGCCTCGGTAATGGCGTCGGACTTGGCATGCGGGATGGCGAAGCCCTCCATCATGCCCGTGGTGCCCTCGGCCTCGCGGGCCAGGAAGGCGTTCATCACGGCGTCGGCGTCGCTGGCGATACCGGCCTTGACGGCCTGGTTGGAAACGAAGCTCAGAGCCTCGTCACGAGAAGCGAAGTCCTCGGCGACAAAGACATTCTCGACCTTCACGAAGTCGGCAGCCTCGGCCTTAGGGGCCTCGACGGCAGCGGCCTTGGGAGCCTCAACCGGATTGGCTGCAGGAGCGGCCTTCTGGTTCTTCTCGAAGTCGTACTTCTTGAAGGCCACGAACAGGATGCCACCGACAACAGCGCCGATGAGGATCGCGAGGACCCAAAGCGGACCGTTCTCGACAACGGGCAGGACCAGGAAGCCACCGTGAGGCGCCGGATCGTGAACGTTGAACATAATGGTCAGGATCGAAGCGATAGAGGAACCGAGCATCATGATGGGCATGACGGGCCAGATGTTCTTGGTCATGAACGGAATGGCGCCCTCGGTGATGTGGGTGCAACCAAGGATGAGGTTGACGACACCGGCGTCGTGATCCTCCTGGCTGAAGTACTTCTTGCCGACAACAACGGCAAAGGTGGTGATCAGCGGCGGAACGATGCAGGCGGCGGAGACGGCAGCCATGAAGTTGGTGCCGAAGTTGTAGGTATCGGTACCAACGCCAGCAGCCAGTGCCTCGGTGAGCATAGCGGTACCGGTGACATAAGCAGCCTTGTTGACCGGGCCACCCATGTCAAAGGCGCACATGCAGCCAATGGCAAGACCCAGGACAACGGCGCCAGAGGCGGACAGGCCCTTGAGGAAGTCCATCATGGCGGTGTTGATGGCAGCCATGGGGCCGGAAATGCCGAGCATGACCAGGCCGACAATAGCCGTCGAGAACAGCGGGTACAGGAAGATAGCCTTGAGGCCGTCCAGGTTCTTGGGCAGGCCGGCAAAGACCTTCTCGAGCAGCAGGATGACATAGCCGGCGAGGAAGCCGCCAACGATGCCGCCCAGGAAGCCGAAGCCCACGCCGGCGCCACCGGCGTCGATCATGCCGGTCTCGGCGTTAACAGGCAGGCCCTGGATGGCGATCATACCGGCAACAAAGCCGGGGACGAGCGCCGGGCGCTTGCCGATGGATTCGGCGATGTAGGCGGAAAGCACCGGAACCATAAGGTTCATGGCGATGCCGCCGATGATCTTGAGCATCGCAGCAAAGCTGTTGTAGTCAGACGCCGTCGAATCGAAGGACGTAATGCCCCACAGGAACGAAACGGCGGTCAGGACACCACCGGCAACGACGAAGACCAGCATATGGCTGACGCCGTTCATGAGGTGCTTATAGATGACGTGGCCGATGGACTCCTTCTCCTCGACCTCATCCTCGATATCGGCAGCAGCTGCAACCGTGTCGTCACCCTTGGCGGCGAGCGCGCGGTCAATCAGCTTACCGGCGGCCTCAACGGACAGGGCCTTGGAAACACCAACGGAAACCATGGGCTTGCCGGCGAAACGCTCAGCCTGGACATCCTTGTCGGCTGCGACGACAACGGCCTTGGCGCCAGCAATCTCGCTCTTGGTGAGCTCGTTCTCGACACCGACCTGGCCATGAGTCTCGACCTTAATGGTCAGACCGCGCTCGGCAGCTGCCTTCTCCAGCGCTTCCTTCGCCATGAAGGTGTGCGCAATGCCGGTCGGGCAACCGGTGGCGGCGATGATGTCAAACTTAGCCATGTGTCCCTCCTTCTTGAGTACAGCGCCCGCGGGCGCTCCCCTACACGCGCTTCGATGCGCGTTTTTCCACAACTGAAAGATACCAACCTACCGTCCGCGTGAGAAGAGGCAAGGTGCAATTCTCCGGTGAAAGGTTCTTTCATAACCGTAAACGGTAGGTGAAAGTTTACCATCAACACTTGAAACGGCAAGGTGTATCTTGTAATTGGAAATGCCCGTATACTATGGCATTGCAAATCAAATTGGATTTTCATGCCAACCAGGAGCCATCCATGACCGATAGTAGCAAGAGCGCACTTTCCCTCATAAGCACCCATCAGGGATACAGCGAGTCCGAGCAGCGCATTGTCGACTATATATTGGAGCACCAGTCCGAGGCGCCGCGCCT
>USHR01000111.1 GCA_900554495.1 uncultured Collinsella sp. | reverse complement strand
ACGTGTTACTTACTCCGCAAACGGTAGCTATACGCGATAAACGGTAGTTGGCCGCAGCAACTGCGACACATTTCGCCCAGCAAGTCCAATCGTGCTCCAAGCACGATTAATGCACGAGGCGGTAGAAATTCATCGACGCTGCACCCTCGGAGCGCAGCCCCATCGCCGGTACCGCCGACGAATAGGTGCGGCTCGTAAGTGCCGCCTCGCCGCCGTTAGCAAAAATCTCGACCATCGTAGTGTCCGAAAGCACACGCAGGTCGCGAAGCTCGCTGAGCTCGATTGACCTCTGGTCGCGCCCATAGCCTTCGTCGCCCATATCGAGGGTAAGCATCCCGTCCGCATAACGCACAAAGACACCCTTGCGGATTTCGAGCTCGATCATCTTAGCTCCCTCACAGGAAACCACAACATCAAACAGGCGTCCCGGCTCCTCGACGGTCCCTCCGCCTACGGTACGAACGCAGTCGCCGCGCATCCTCTCAATCTCGTGCGCCGGCTGCTGGCAGAGCTTGCCACCGCGCATGCTCAGCTCTCTCGGCACCGTCAACGCGCACTGCCATCCGCGTGCCACCGTCGGGCTTTCTGCCGTCGCATCGGGGCAACCCGACCATCCGATCATCAAGCGTCGACCTGCCGCATCCTCAAAGGACTGCGGGGCATAGAAATCAAAACCGGCATCGACCATCGGAGGCATGCCCTGCCCGGCGATCTTAAAGCTCGGCGCCTCCCAATCGGCCTCGATGGAAAACCACACGCACTGGTGCGGATTGCGGTAACGCCAACCAACGGCGGGCACGCCCTGCGGACAGCAAACGAGAATAAGCTCGCCATCGAGCTCAAACAGATCAGGGCACTCCCACATAAAACCAAACTTCTCGCCTAGCTCAATGCGCGTCGCATAGCTCCAGTCCTCTAGATCGCTCGAGGTATAGACAAGCACGCAGCCACGGTCGTCTTTCGTACGAGCGCCGAGAACCATGTAGTAGATACCATCGTGTTCAAGGATTTTGGGGTCACGCACGTGCGTGCCGATATCGTCGGGGTAATCGACCGGTCCAACAGCTATGCGCTTCTCGCCCAATTCGTCGGGGTTCTCCGCAACCATATGAATCTGGTTTTGCTCACGGCCCGTCAACACGTAGTCGTAATCATCGCGGTCAAAATGCTTGACGTTGCCGGTATAGAAGTAGTGAATCTTGCCATCACGTACAAAGGCAGAACCAGAATACGCTCCACTCGAATCCAAATCGGAATCGGGGAACAGCACGGGGCCGTGATTCTCGTACGTCACAAAATCCTTTGTCGTCAGATGGTTCCAAAGCACTGGACCGCCATGCGCAGCATCAAACGGATCGTATTGATGATAGATGTGATATGTATCACCAATCTGAACCAAACCGTTGGGGTCGTTGAGCCAGCCGAGCTCAGGCTCCACATGAAACAGGAGTCTATCGGGGTCGGACGCGATGCGAGCCGCCGTCTCATCCTGTCCGGCACGCCACTGCTCATAGTCCGCACGCATCACCTTGTTTTTTTGATTAAACATCGCCATTGACCTTCTCGTCTATAGGAAAGGACGCTCGACTCACACGAGCCGAACGCCCTTCCCCAAATGGACTTATCCGCACATTACGCTGAACGGCTCAACTAGAAGCTAACGTCGAAGCCAGCGCCAGCGCCCTCTTCATCGGTGGTCGGCACGCCCTTTGCCTTGTTGTAGGCAAAGATCAAGACGATCGGCACGATGAAGGCGATGAGATTGCCAGCCACATACCACACGAGAGTCTCGGGTGTGACGATGAGCAGGCCAAGCACACCGGTCAGACCCTGACCGATGGCGCGCACCTCAAAGAGCTTCACGAAGGCACCGCCGCAGCCTGCACCGATGCAAGCGCAGATGAACGGAATGATCGAATAGCGCATGTTTGCAGCAAAGATAGCGGGCTCGGAGATTCCGACCAGCGTCGGGATAAAGGACGACATGCAGATGTTGCGCTCTTTGGAATGCTTCTTGTGAATGAGATACATACCGATGGCGCCGCCGCCCTGGGCGATGATGGAAACGGACCAGATGGCCTGAATGTAGTTGAAGCCGGTCGTGGCAACGAGATTAGCCCGATACCCTGGATGAACTGATGCGTACCGGTAACGACGAGCGGTTGCAGGAACGCAGCGAAGACAAAGGCACCAAAGACGCCCATCCTGTTGTACAGGACATCGATTACGCCGGCAAGGACGTCGCCAATCAGGTTGCCGAGCGGGCCGAACACGGTGAACAGGGCGACGTTGGCAAGAATCAGGGTAACGGTCGGGACAAAGACAAACGAGACAACCTCGGGAATGTACTTCTGGGCAATCTTCTCGACCTTGGCCATAAACCAGGCAGTCAGGATTGCAGGGAACACGCCGCCCTGGAAAGCAACCATGGGAATGGAGAGCGGACCAAAGTTCCAATACTCAGCACCCGTCGGGTCCATAACGAACGCGTTGCGGTTCATAAGGCTCGGATGAACCATGACGATACCGACGAGGATGCCCAGGATCGGGTTACCGCCAAAACGCTTGACCGCGCTGTACATAACCAGGACAGGCAGGTAGTCAAACGTGGTGGCGATAATGGCAAAGAAGCTTGCGAGGTTCTTGAGGAACTCGCTGTGATCGGCGAGGCTGCCCTCCATGCCAAAGAGGCCGTTGGCAACGATCAGCGACTTAAGGCCGATGATGATAGCAGCGCCGACGAAGGCGGGAATGATGGGGATAAAGATGTCCGAGAATACCTTGAGGACCGAGAAGAACTTGCCCTTCTTGTCCGCCTCGGCGCCCTTGACCTCGGAAGCACTGATCTCCTTAACGCCCGTCAGAGCCATAAACTCATCGTAGACCTTATTGACGGTACCGGTACCGAAGATGATCATGAGCTGGCCGCTGTTGTACAGCACGCCCTTGACGCCATCGATGTTTTCGAGCTCGGCCTTGTTGTACTTGCTCGTATCCTTGAGCACCAGACGCAGACGCGTAACGCAATGCGTGGCACCCTCGATGTTCTCCAGACCGCCGACGTTATCGACGACTTGCTGAGACACTACTTTGTAGTCCATGTTCCTCTCCATTCCCTTACGAAATCATAAGACGTTTTGTGGCCATTACAGAGACGCGATTGTTGCATTTGCGCACTTGAGCGTACCGTCGGTGACCGTCAGCGCCACACCCTGGCCCTGCTTATTGCAGAAGCGAGCGTTAAGCGCAACATCATCGACAAAGATGGTAGCGATATCGTCGTCAACGACCAGGCGCACATGATGAGTGCCCTCGCCCTTAAAGAACAACGGACGCTCGAGGCCCATGTTGTTGACCTGGAACCACGGATACTGGGGGGCCGCCGTAAACTCGAGCTTGCCCTCACGCAGGTTGGCGCGGAACTCATAGGCAAGACCGGATTCGGCGTCCTCGGCAAGCTTTACCGAGAAGCCGGCAGCGTCACCGGCGAGCTCGATGTCGGCGTCGAGCATATAGGTGGAGCCGGCATCCGCGGCGAGCACCTGCTCGACCTTGCCCGACTCACAGGAAAGCTCAAAGGCCTCGACTGCCTTGGCCTCGCCAAAGGCGCCAAGCATACTGTCGGGAAGCTTGGTGCCGAGCGTTCCGTCGGCGCGCTGAACGATCTCGAGGGGCATAAAGGTGCCACCCCACAGGTAAGAGCTGGGGTCACCGCCCTCGTCACGCGTAGGAACCCAACCAAAGAGAACGCGGCGCTCGCCATCAAATGCGGTACGCGCGGCATAGTACGCGCGGCCATCGAAGGAATCGTCCGCAGGTGTGATCCAAGGACCGTTGATAGAGCGAGACATGCGGTAACGAGTCTTGTTGCCATCACTGTACTCGGAGAACACCAGATACCACCAGTCGCCCATCTTAAAGAGATCAGGCATCTCGAACATGGTGTACAGGCCCGGATTCCACCAGTCGCCTTGGAACTCCCAGGTATCCAGGTCCTTGGAGGTGAACTTGACCAGACGACCGGTCATCAGACGCTTGTCCTCGCCCACACGCGTGCCGAGGATGAGCATGTACTCTTCGTTCTCCTCATCCCACAGCACAAAGGGATCGCGCCAGTTGCGGTCATCGTAACCCTCCTGGGGCGGAAGCAGCGTTTCGGCGATGTTCTTCTCCCACTTGACGGCGTCGTCACTCGTTGCGTGAAGAAGAACCTGCTTCATCAAGCGCGCGCGGACCTTATCGCGATTGCAGCCAGTGTAGAGCGCATGGTACTTGTCGCCCACCTTAAACACCGTGCCGGCATAAACGTACTGGTCGACTTCCTCGTCGCCGCCACGCTCAAGGCTCTCGCCAAAGTCCTTGTAGTTGACGAAATCCTTGGTCGTCGCGAGTGCCCAGCCAAACGGCTCTCCGAAAGGTCCGGGGTTACGCGTGTCACGCTGATGATAGAGATAGAACGTGCCGTCCTCGCCGTACGGCATGATGTCGCCTACCCAAATTCCCTCAGGCTGGTAATACACCTTGTGCATCCGAGACTTCCTTTCCCACGAGATACTAACTCGGTACAACTGCAAGATATGTCAATCGTTTTCATATGTCAAACGTTTTCACACCAATACATCTTTTCGCAGTTCCAGTCATCGGCAAACGGTTGACATATGCCGGCGAACGGTCATCAGAGGCGTTTGAGAGATTCTT
This sequence comes from uncultured Collinsella sp., assembly GCA_900554495.1. Classification (GTDB taxonomy): domain Bacteria; phylum Actinomycetota; class Coriobacteriia; order Coriobacteriales; family Coriobacteriaceae; genus Collinsella. Next base: position 1,380 of record USHR01000111.1, on the reverse strand, counting down.
TTGGCACGGGATGAACTACGCGGTTTTGCCCTCAATGAGTTCAACGGGGAGCTTGATATTCGATTCGGGATTATCGCCGTTAACAAGAGCGATGATGGATTGCGCCGCGAGCTCTCCGATGCGATCGATATCTTGGCGCACGGTTGTTAAGTCAGGCATAAACGTCATAGTGCGGCGGGCACCATCCGCGCCCACGACCTTAATATCGCCCGGAGCGCTCAAGCCGCGCTGCTTCATCACGTTAAGACAGATAGCCGCCATCGTGTCGTCTCCCGCAAAGATGCCGTCAATATCGGGGTTCTCATCGAGGATCTTCGCAACGACCGCGCTCTTTTCGTCGTCGGGCTTAACGAACTCAACCTCACGGACAAGCGCGGGCAAACCGGCCTGCTCAACAACATCGAGGTAGGCATCGGTACGCTTATTGGCAGGCATGCGCATGCGGCTATTGCTGCGCAGGCATAGGATGCGTGAACATCCGTCATCGATCAGGCGACGCGTGGCAAGTTCGCCGATGCTATAGCTGTCGCTCGCAATCTGAACAGAGGCTTCGCCAAGGTCGCAGTCGATACCAACCAGACTCAAGCCCATCTCGGCATACGCCTCGGCACCGATATTAAGCGAGTTGACGATGACGCCATCAACCATATTGCGCCGAAGCATATCGATATAAGAACGCTCAAGATCAGGTCGATTGGCACTATTGCACAGCAGCATCTTAAAACCGTTTTCGGCCAACGTGCGCTCGACCGCCTGCACAACCTGAGCATGGAACGGGCTGCTCACAAAGGGAACGATCATGCCGATAAGGTTCAGGCGACCGTTGAGCATGGCACGGGCGATATCGTTGGGCGTGTAATTGATGCGCTCCATCGCCGCATGGACTTTATCGCGGGTTTCCTGACTAATGTAGCCGCGATTATTAAGCACGCGAGATACCGTAGTAGGCGAAACCCCCGCCACCGCTGCAACTTCCTTGATGCCAGGCTTAGCAGAATCCTTAGAACGAGCGCCCTCGCGAGCCATAGCACCCTCCCCTCATCAACATGTCATACGTTTACATACGAACAAAGCATACCCCAACAACAGTGGGAAGACGGTAACAGTACAAGTAAGTAAACGACTCATCCAAATAATTAGGAGAGTTCCGCCTAAAGGGTGACTACACAGGACCCCAGCCGGGGCTGTTTGGGTTACCTCCCAAAATATTCCGCAGGACGGAGGAAGCCCCCGCCGCGCGTAGCGCGCAGCGGGGGCTTCCGACATGTCCGAGGACGTTTTGGGAGGTAACCCAAACAGCCCCGGCGATCCTGCGGGAGTTGAGTCCCTTTAGAACTTGTCGTGGAAGGTACGCGCAATGACCTCGTCCTGCTGCTCCTT
>USHR01000110.1 GCA_900554495.1 uncultured Collinsella sp. | reverse complement strand
TCTCGGAAGGCACGTGCAGACCTTTCGTCATGGCCTCCTACCTTTCTTTCGGGCCTTTCGGCCGAATCTCTCAGCGCCCTTCCATAGCGGACGCTGCTTGCTGACAGCTCTAGTTATATCCAAATTCCACCCGCAATTCCACCTCGCCCCCGAACGGTCAACAAAGTGCGATGAACGGTATATCGCACGAGATTCCCCCATAATGTACTTCGGCGTTCTAAAGTAACTTTTCTAAGGTAAACGCTCTTTTTCCAAAAAACTATTTGCAATTGCATCTCTAAACTTTTGATTCAGAATTGCATAGCTAAATCGGTTTTATGTATATAAATGATGTTTGTTTACGTTTCCGCATGCATTCAATGATATTCAGCTATCCATCATTCTTATTCATACTTACGCATCAGTTGAGTGAGGATATAGACCGCTTGCAGACGAGCGGGGCGTCAGTCCTATGACTTGTCAGCGTAAGAAGTAGGTAAAGATACCGTTCACGCGATACGTCCGTGCCAGCGGTCGACTAAATTGAGACAATAGTGATTTAGAGTTAGGCTACCGTCCTCTACGGGGACTGAACGGACAGATGCATATGCCGAGCAAAATCGAAAAGAAGCAAGCCGCCGCAAAGCTGCGCAAGCCGCCGCGCGACTTCTCGTACACGCAAAACCGAGAGCTTAGCTGGCTGCGCTTTGACAACCGCGTGCTTGACGAAGCCTTCGATGAGACCGTTCCGCTGTTCGAGCGTCTAAAGTTCGTGTCGATTTTCGAGTCTAACCTCGACGAGTTTCTCATGGTGCGCGTGGGCGGCCTGTCCGATCTGGCGGAGCTCAAAAAACAACCTGTCGACAACAAGAGCAATATGACCGCCTCCGAACAGGTCGATGCTGTCATGGCCGAAATGCCCGGGCTCCTTACCCGTTGGGAGTCCATCTTTAAGAGCATCGAGGGCAAGCTCGACACCTTGGGCGTTCACCGCGCCCGCATCGATTCGCTTTCGCCCGAGGAGCGCACCTTTGTAACCCGCTACTTCCAGGCCTACGTGTCGCCGGTTATCTCGCCGCTGGTCATCGATCCTCGCCACCCCTTCCCCAACCTGCGCAATGGCGCGCTCTATCTGGCCTGTGGTCTGGACGGCGCCACCGACGAGGAGAGCCTGCTGGGCCTTATCGAGATTCCCGCCTCGATGAACCGCGTGGTCGAGATCCCCTCGCCCACCGGCACCTACTCCTACATCTTGCTCGAGGACGTCATCCTCGCCTGCCTGGACAGTTGCTTTGGCTCCTACAAGCCACTCGACCGCGCGCTCATCCGAGTCACCCGCAACGCCGACATCGATCCGGACGGCGAGGGCGTCGAAGAGGAAGAGGACTACCGCCAGCACATGAAGCGTATCCTTAAGAAGCGCCTGCGTCTGCAACCGGTAGTGCTCGCGGTCTCGGGGTCGCTCGAGAAGGCGACGCTCAAGACCATCCGCAAGGCGCTCGAGCTTTCGCGCCGCTCTGTCTTTACCTGCGATATCCCACTCGACCTGGGCTACGTCTTTGGCATTGAGGGCAAGATTCCCGAGCACCTGCGCAACGAGCTGCTCTTTACGCCGTTTAGGCCGCAGTCCAACCCCAACATCGACATGACCCGCTCCATCCGTGAACAGGTGCTGCAGCACGACAAGCTGCTCTTTTATCCCTATGAGGCCATGAACCCGTTCTTGGACCTGGTGCACGAGGCCGCCTATGACCCCGAGTGCATCTCGTTGCGCATCACGCTCTACCGCGTGGCCAAGCAGAGCCGCCTATGCGAGTCGTTGATCGATGCCGCCGAGAACGGCAAAGAGGTCACGGTGCTCATGGAGCTCCGCGCGCGCTTTGACGAGCAGAACAACATCGAGTGGGCCGAGCGCCTGGAAGAGGCCGGCTGCACCGTCATCTACGGCTCCGAGGGCTTTAAGTGCCACTCCAAGATCTGCCAGCTCACCTATCGCGAGGGCATGGCGCTAACGCGCCTGACGCTGCTGGGCACCGGCAACTTTAACGAGAAGACGGCCAAACTCTACAGCGACTTTATGCTCATGACCGCTCACCCCGGCATCGGCGAGGACGCCAACCTGTTCTTCCGCAACCTGTCGCTGGGCAATCTGCGCGGCGATTACCGCTTCCTGGGTGTGGCGCCCGTAGGCCTCAAGCCTCTCATCATGCGCGGTCTGGATCGCGAGATTCAGCGCGCTCTTGCTGGCGAGCCCGCCCGCGTGTTCTTTAAACTCAACTCGCTCACCGACCGCGAGGTCATCGACAAGATCGCCGAGGCATCGTGCGCTGGCGTGCGCGTGGACATGATCATCCGCGGCATCTCGTGCCTCAAGCCCGGTGTCCCGGGCAAAACCGAGAACGTGCATGTCCGCTCCATCGTCGGACGCTTTTTGGAGCACGCCCGTGTTTACGCTTTTGGCGTGGACTCGGACATGATTTACCTGAGCTCGGCAGACATGATGACACGCAACACCGAGCACCGCGTGGAGATCGCCTTCCCCGTGCTCGACCCCACCTGTCGCGCCCTGGTGCACGAGTACATGGGCATGCAGCTGCGCGACAACGTGAAGGCACGCAGCCTCACGAGCGACGGCACCTGGGTTCCCGTGAAGCGTGCAGAGGGTGAGAAACCCTTCAACTCGCAGGAAGCCCTGCTGGAGCGCGCCTATCGCAACGCCGAGGCCGCGCCCGAGCCCGTCATTGAGGCGAAACCTGCCCCCGAGCCCGAGCCGCAGCCGGTAGCACCCGAGGTTCAGAAGGTCCAGGCGACCGTCATTGAGCCCGAGCCTGCACCTGCACCTCGGCCCGAGCCGCAGGTCACCAAGCCCGCACCCGAGACGAGTGCCCGTCGCGATAAGCCCGCTGGCAAGACCAAGGCCATCGAGCGCCATCGCCCCGGCCGCGTGCGCATGGGCTTGGGCCTGATCGGTCTGGGTCTTAAGACGCTCATTACCGGCAAGACGAAATAGTCGTTTGTAGAAGCAGTTTGTAGAAGCGCCCCGCATTTGAGGAAAGCCTCGGATGCGGGGCGCTTTTCCCTGCTACCATGGTGCGGACAACAACGCGAATGACAGGCAGGGATATGAAGCTCACTATAGAATCGATGACCTACGGCGCCGACGGGCTGGCGCACGCCGACAACGGCAAGGCCGTCTTTGTGCAGGGCGCCGTGGCAGGCGACACCGTCGAGGCCGAGGTCGTACAGGACGGCAAGTCGTTCATGCGCGCCCGCACCACCGAGATTCTGGAGCCAAGCCCCGATCGCATTCAGCCTCCCTGCCCCTTCGTGGGCATCTGCGGCGGTTGCTCGTGGGGCAATCTCTCACGCACGGCACAGCTCGCCGCCAAGGAGCAAAACCTGCGCTCCACGCTCGAGCGCATCGGCAAGTTCGCTCCTGAGCAGGTCGATGAGTTGGTACGGCCCATCCGCCACACCAAGGACAACTGGGGCTACCGCAATAAAATCGAGCTCGAACCGACCGTCGTCAACGGTCGCGTGCGCCTTGGCATGCACGGTGTCGACCCCAGCAAAATCGTGACCGTCGATGCGTGCCCGCTGTTCGATAAGCGCTTCCCGAAGGCGCTCAAATCGGTCGTCGGCGCACTCAACTATCTAAGCGGCAGCCATGACTTGGGGCTCGAACGCGTGGGCATTCGTGCATCGCGCCGCACCAAGGCACTCGAGGTCGCACTCTGGACGCCCACAGGCTCTTTTCCGCGCTCGCAGGTCTCCCGCGTGCTGGCGGACGCCGCTCACCCCACGAGCATCGTGCGCGTGATGAGCAAGGGCGAAAAGAAGGCCCGCCGTGTCTCCAAGGTCGAAATGCTCGCCGGAGAGGGCTCATGGACCGAGAATATCGCCGAGGGTCAGATGCGCTTGTCTGCCCCGTCTTTTTTCCAGGTCAACACCAAGGGTGCCGAGATTTTGATCGATCTTGTCATGGAAGCGCTCGACCCGCAGGAAGACGAGCTTGCCGTGGACCTGTACTGCGGTGCCGGCACCTTTACCCTGCCGCTCGCCCGCCGCTGCGACTTTGTCGCCGCCGTCGAGGCCTACGGCCCCGCTGTGCGCGATCTACGCCGTAACCTAGAGATCAACAAGCTTGACAACGTCGACGTCATTGGCGGAGACGCGGTGCGCGAGTTCCCCGACCAGGATGCCGACGTCTTGGTGGTCGACCCGCCGCGCGCAGGCCTCGCCCCCGAGGCGATCAACCTTATCGCCAGCACGAGTGCTCGCGATGTCGCCTACGTGAGCTGCGACCCGGCCACCCTGGCGCGCGATCTCAAACGCTTTGTCGAAGAAGGCACCTTCTCCCCCGTAAAGATCACGCCAGTCGACCTGTTCCCACAAACCTTCCACTGCGAGACCGTCGTCCACCTTAAGCGCAACTAGCCACTTAATCATTGCTCAGAAAAATCATTGGGAAATCGAGCGTGGCAAGCGGAGGTCTTCGGGGTATAAGACGGCTAATTGTATGCCGCCTATGAAAGGAACCCTCATGCCCAGCGTTGCCGTTCTCGCCGCCGATGGCTTTGAAACTATTGAATGCTTGACCATGGTCGATGTCATGCGTCGCGGCGGCGTGCGTGCCACGCTCATCTCGATCATGCCCACGCGTGAGGTCGTAAGCTCGCTGCAGATCCCCGTGACCTGCGATGCGCTCTTTGATGAGATCGACTTTGACGAGTACGACTGCGTCGTGCTACCCGGCGGCCTACCCGGTGCCACCAACCTGCGCGCCGATCAGCGCGTCTGCGACGTGGTCTGCGAGTTCGCCGCGACCAAGCACGTCGCCGCCATCTGCGCTGCCCCGTTTATCCTGGGCGAGCTCGACCTGCTCGAGGGGCGCCACGCCACGTGCTTCCCTGGCTTTGAGAAAAGCTTCCCCGAAGGCGCCTATACCGGCGAGAAGGTTACGCAAGACGGCAACATCATCACCGCCAGCGGCATGGCCCAGTCGCTCCCCTTTGCGCTTGAGCTGCTGCGCACGCTCGCCGGCGACAAGGCCGTCGAGAAGGTCGCCGAGGGCATTCAGCTATGATTTTGGCTTCGCAATCACCGCGCCGCATCGAGTTGATGCACGAGGCGGGCTATGACATTCGCATCATTCCTGCCGATATCGACGAAACGCCGTTTGATGGCGAGGCCCCGCTTACGCTCGTTGAACGCTTAGCACGCGCAAAAGCCGCCGCCGTTGCCGCCGAGCATGCCGAGCCCAATGAGCTGACGGTCGCGGCCGACACCATCGTCACCTTTGACGGCAAGATTCTGGGCAAGCCGGCAACCGAGGACGAGGCGCGCACCATGCTCCGTGAGCTTTCGGGCCGCACGCACCAGGTCGCAACCGGCGTCTGCATCGTTAAGGCAGGCGATACGGCAGCCCCGCATGCCGCCGAAAGCCTGTCCTTTGTCAATGTGACCGATGTGACGTTCTACGAGCTCACCGACGAGCAGATTGAGCACTACGTCGCCTCGGGTGAGCCCATGGACAAGGCCGGCGCCTACGGCATTCAGGGCACAGGAGGACGCATGCTCGTGCACGATATTTCGGGCGACTTCTATAACGTGGTGGGCCTACCCATCGCCCGCGTCGCGCGCGCGATTCAAAAACTCTCGTAATTGCATCTGGCGCTGGGTATCCCCCGGCGCCTACAATTTTGGCGTACCGTACGGATCCCGACCGGGCACAAGGCGCGGCGGAAAACCGATAGGAGTTAAACATGGATACACTGCTCGAGGCCATTGACGTCTGCGATGTCGATGGCTTTTGCTATGGCAACTATACGGACGAGGAGGCCGGCACCGGTTGCACCGTAATCGTGGCACCCGAGGGCGCCACCGGCGGCGTTGACGTTCGCGGCGGTGCTCCAGCATCGCGCGAAACCGACCTGCTGCGACCCGAGAACACCGTCGACAAGGTCCACGCCGTCTGCCTTTCGGGTGGATCGGCCTTTGGCCTCGAGGCTGCAAGCGGCGTCGCTCGCGAGCTTGAGAGCCGCGGCATCGGCCTTCCCGTCGGCCCCACGCAGGTGCCTATCGTGTGCTCCAGCTGTAT
>USHR01000109.1 GCA_900554495.1 uncultured Collinsella sp. | reverse complement strand
CGGAAACGTGGTTCTTTCCGTACAATAGTTCAACTCGTGTAAACGCAGGGAAGGGACATTCATGGCAGACATGATCGAGATCAAGCATCTCAACAAGTACTTTGGCGACCTGCATGTGCTCAAAGATATCAATCTCACCGTCAAGCGCGGCGAGAAACTCGTAATGATCGGGCCTTCCGGCTCGGGTAAGTCGACGCTCATCCGTTGCGTCGATTATCTGGAGGAGCCCACGTCGGGCGAGGTCGTCATCGACGGCACGCCGCTCACAAAAAAGAATCACCTGGAGATGGCTCGCAAGTATAGTTCCATGGTGTTTCAGCAGTTCAACCTGTATCCCAACATGACGGTGCTCGGCAATCTGACGCTCGCGCCCATCAAGCTGCAAAAGAAGAGCAAGGAGGAGGCGACCGAGATCGCCATCGCCGCGCTCAAGCGCGTCGGCATGGCGCATAAGGCCGGCGAGTATCCGCAGAACCTCTCGGGCGGTCAGCAGCAGCGCATCGCCATCGCCCGTGCCCTGTGCACCAAGCAGCCCATCATCCTGTTTGACGAGCCGACCTCGGCGCTCGACCCCGAGATGGTCCAGGAGGTTCTGGACGTTATGATTGAGCTTGCGCAGGAGGACATCACCATGATCTGCGTGACGCACGAGATGGGTTTTGCGCGCCAGGTGGCCGACCGCGTCATCTTTATGGAGGACGGCCGCATCCTGGAGGAGGGCACGCCCGAGCACTTCTTCGATAATCCCGAGAACCCGCGCTGCCGCGAGTTCCTGTCCAAGATTCTGCACTAGGCGCGGTGATGGACATGACGGATATGACGAGGGCGGCCGTGTCGCGCCGTCACTTTTTGCAGCTGGCGGGCGCCGGTATGCTTGCGCTGACGGGGTCCGCGCTTACCGGTTGCGGCAACTCCACCAGCGGCGAGGGCTCCGACAAGGGGTCCAAGCTTGCGGCCATCAAGTCGCGTGGCCATCTGAATGCCGGCGTTAAGAAGGACGTTCCCGGCTATGGCTATTACGACACCGCCAAGGGCCGCTTTGAGGGCATGGAAGTCGATTTGTGCTACCAGATCGCCGCTGCCGTCTTTGGCGTGAGCTACAAGGAGGCCCGCGCCCAGGAGCTTGTCGAGTTTACCGACGTAACGCCCAAGACGCGCGGCCCGCTGATCGATAACGGCCAACTTGACGTTGTCGCGGCGACCTACACCATCACCGACGAGCGCAAGAAGAGCTGGGATTTCTCGACGCCGTACCGCACCGACTACGTGGGACTCATGGTCAAGAAGCGTTCGGGCTTCACCTCGATTGAGGATCTGGACGGCAAGGTCATCGGCGTGAGCCAGGGTGCCACCACGCAGGGCCTGATCGAGCAGATGATCAAGGACAATGGCTTTAGCTGCAAGCCCGAGTTTAGGGCCTTTAGCGGCTATCCCATCATCAAGAGTTCGCTTGATGCCGGCAATATCGACGTCTTTGCCATGGACCGCTCCACGCTGGCCGGTTACATGAACGAGACCGTTGAGCTGCTGCAGCCCGAGGTCAAGTTTGGCGAGCAGGGCTATGGCGTGGCGACCAAGAAGGGCTGCGACCTTTCGGCCGTGGTCGATCAGGTGATTTGCGATCGCCTGGCCGATGGCTGGCTCGACCAAGAGGTCAAGACCTGGGGTCTTGTATAGGCGCATCGTCCAAGGAAGGAATCAAATGCTCGAAGGATTGTTTGACGCCGACCGCTGGTCGACGACATTTCAAAACATGGGGCCCTTCTGGGAGGGCTTTGGCGTGACGCTGCAGGTGGTCGTTGCCGGTCTGCTGCTGTCGCTGGTGCTGGGCACGCTGCTGGGCGTGTTCTCTACCACTCGTTCGCGCGTGCTGCGCGCCATAAGCCGCGTGTACGTGGAGTTTTACCAGAACACCCCGTTGCCCGTACAGGTGCTCTTTATGTACATGGCCGGTCCGCAGTTTTTGCAGGCCATAACCGGTGCCGACCAGCCGGTGCGCATCGCACCGTTCGTGCTGGGCTTCTTGGGCGTGGGCCTGTATCACGCGGCCTACATCTCGGAGGTCATCCGCACCGGTATCGAGGCGGTTCCGCGCGGTCAGATGGAGGCGGCCCAGAGCCAGGGCTTCACCCGTGCGCAGGCGTACTGGTACATCGTGCTGCCCCAGACATTCAAGATCATTCTGCCGCCGCTGTGTAACCAGGCGCTCAACCTGGTCAAGAACACGTCGGTGCTGGCGCTTGTGGCCGGCGGCGATCTTATGTACCGTTCCGACAACTTTGTGAGTCTGTACGGCTACCTGCAGGGATACATCGTCTGCTGCCTTATGTACTTCATCATCTGCTTTCCGCTCGCCATGCTGGTGCAGTGGCTCGAGCGCCGCTCCAAGGAGCGTCCGCGCGGCGTGAGCCTGGCCGAGCTGGGGCTCGACAACGTAGAGGAGGCCTAGCGCATGGAAATCTTCAACGCGACCAACCTGCTCTACATTTGGGGCGGCTTTGTTAAGACGATCGAGATCTCGGCGCTGTCGATCTTTTTCTCGCTCATCTTTGGTACGGTGCTGGCGCTCGTTAAAAGCTATGCGCCCCGCCCGTTCCGTATTTTGGTGAGCGCCTATATCGAGCTGTTCCGCTGCACGCCGAACCTGCTGTGGATCCTTTTTATCTACTTTACGGTGCAGGGTTTGGACATTGTGATTTCGACCATCGCCTTTACGCTGTTTACCAGCGCTGTTATGGCCGAGATTGTGCGCGGCGGCCTCAACTCGATTCCGCTCGGCCAGTTTGAGGCAGCGCAGAGCCAGGGCTTTGGCTTCTTTGCCACCATGCGCTACATCATTCTGCCGCAGACGTTTAAGACAATCATTCCGGCGCTGTTTAGCCAGTGCACGACCGTCATCAAGGACAGCTCGTATCTTTCGGGCATTAACGTGGCCGAGCTCATGTACACGGCAAACGTCGTGATGGCCCACGCAATCGACCTGTCGCAGGTGCTTATGCTCTACGGCCTGGTGTTTGCGATGTACTTTGTGCTCAACTTTGGTATCTCGCTGCTGGTGAGGGCATATCAGAGGCGAATGGTGGCAGCGTAGAATGTGGCAAAGGGACAGCCCCTTTGTCACATAGAGAAAGGAATCGCGATGAGCGATCTGGAGAACAAGAAGAGTCCTGTGGTCATTACCATCGCGCGCGACTTTGGTGCCGAGGGCCACGAGATCGGACGCATCCTCGCCAACGAGTTGGGGATTCCACTGTACGACAACGAGCTGCTGGTGCGCGCGTCGCTGCGTGCGGGCGAGTCACTCGATAAGATGGCCGCCTATGACGAGCGTCTGGCTGTGGAGAACATGGCGTTTCTGCCCGACCGCTACGACGCGCGCTCGTACTCGGACAAGTTGTTCCAAAAGATGAGCCAGGTGATTTTGGATCTGGGCGAGACCGAGAGCTGCATTATCGAAGGCCGTCTGTCCGATTATCTGCTGCGCAACAACCCCAACCACATTGCCGTGCTGGTGACCGCTCCCTTTGAGGATCGCGTCGAGATCGTGCGCAAGAAGCGCGGCCTTAACAAAAAGAAGGGCGCCAAGCTGGTCAAGCAGCAGCAGAAGGCGCGCGAGGCGTTCTACAAGCGCTACAGTGCCGGAAAGTGGAAGATGACGAGCGGTAAGGATATCGTAGTCAACCGCGCCAAGCTGGGCCGCGAGGGCTGTAAAGACGTCATTGCCGCTGCCTACCGCTACAAAGTGGCCCAGCTCGAATCTTAACCGACCAAAACCACCACAAAGGGGACAGGCGCCTTTGTGGTGGTTGGTCGACCGGCATAGAAAAAAGTCCCCGCCGGGCGTGTGCTCGACGGGGACTTTGCCGTTTGATGGCTAGCGCTGCGGGTGATTACTCGCCCAGCAGGCTCTTGGTGATGGAAGCGGCGGCCTTCTTGCCGGCGCCCATCGCCAGAATGACCGTAGCGGCACCGGTGACGATGTCGCCGCCGGCCCAGATGCGGGGATCGGTGGTCTGGCCGGTCTCCTCGTCGGCGACGATGTAGCCCCATTTGTTGAGCTCCATCTTGCCGCCGATCTTGGCAGCGAAGGGGTTGGCGTTGGTGCCGATAGCCGAGATTGCGACGTCGCAGGGAATCTCCTCGATGGCGCCCTCGATGGGCACCGGGCGACGACGGCCGGACTCGTCGGGCTCGCCGAGCTCCATCTTCTGGACCTTGACGGCGCACACGGAGCCGTCCTCGCCAGCGACAAACTCGAGCGGGGAAACGAGCGGCAGAACCTCGACGCCCTCGGCCTTGGCGTGGTGCAGCTCGGCACGACGGCAGGGCATCTCATCCTCGGTACGGCGGTAAGCGATGATGGCGTGCTCGGCGCCCAGGCGCTTGGCGGTACGGACGGCGTCCATGGCCACGTTGCCGCCACCAAAGACGACGACGTTCTTGCCGTGCTTGGTGGGGGTGTCGTACTCGGGGAACTTGTTGGCCTTCATCAGGTTCACGCGGGTGAGGTACTCGTTAGCGAAGAAGACGTTGGGCAGGTTCTCGCCGGGGACATTGAGGAACTTGGGCAGGCCAGCGCCGGTCGCCACGTAGATGGCGTCGAAGCCCTGCTCGAACAGCTCCTCGGCCGTGGCCATGTTGCCCACGACGGAGTTGTACTCAAACTTGACGCCCATGTCCTCCAGGCCGTCAATCTCGCGCTTGACGACCGCCTTGGGCAGACGGAACTCGGGGATGCCGTAGACCAGCACGCCGCCGCCGGTGAAGAAGGCCTCAAAGACGGTGACGTCAAAACCGTTACGGGCGAGCTCGCCGGCGCAGGTGATGCCGGACGGGCCAGAGCCCACGACGGCGACCTTCTTGCCGTTCTTGGGAGCCATCTTGGGCGTGGAGGCGAGCTCGGGGCGGTCACCCAGGAAGCGCTCGAGCTGGCCGATGGCCACGGGCTCGGACTTCTTACCACGGATGCACTTGCCCTCGCACTGGTTCTCCTGCGGGCAGACGCGGCCGCAGATGGCGGGAAGCATGGAGTCCTCGCGGATGGTATCGAGAGCGCCGCCGAAGTCCTTCGCGCGGATCTGCTCGATAAAGCGGGGAATGTTGATGTTGACGGGGCAGCCCTCAACACAGAACGGCTTCTTGCAGTTGAGGCAGCGCTCGGCCTCGGCCAGCGCCATCTCCTCGGTGAAGCCCTTGTCGACGGGGCGGAAGTCGCAGGCGCGCTCGGCAGCCGGCTCCTCGTTATCGGGGGTGCGGGGCGACTTCATATCGGCAACGAAACGACCGTTAACTAGTGGCATGCGCAGCTCTTTTCCTCATAGGCCTTGAGGGACTCGCCCTCTTCGGAACGGTAAGCGGCCTGGCGGGCACGAAGGTCATCCCAGTCGACCAGGGTGGCATCGAAGTCGGGGCCGTCGACGCAAGCGAACTTGGTCACGCCGCCCACCTCGACGCGGCAGCAGCCGCACATACCGGTGCCGTCAACCATGATGGGGTTGAGCGACGCGGTGATGGGGGTATCGTACTTCTGGGCGGTGAGGGTCGAGAACTTCATCATCGGAACGGGGCCGACGCAGAAGACCTGGCTCACGGCCTTGTCCTGCAGCAGGCGCTCCAGCGGAGCGGTGACAACGCCCTGCTCTCCGTAGGAACCGTCGTCGGTGGTGATATGGATGTGGTCCTCGTCGAGGAGCTCGCGGAACTGGTCCTCCATGAGCAGGAGGTCCTTGGTGCGGGCGCCCATGATGGCGTGCACCTCGTGACCGGTCTCGACCAGGTGCTTGGCGACCGGGAAGGCAATTGCCAGGCCGACGCCGCCGCCAATGACGGCGCAGGGGCCCTCGGCCATCTCGGTGGGAACGCCCAGCGGGCCCACGACGTCGCGCAGCGACTCGCCGGCCTCGTAGGTGGAAAGCATCTCGGTGGTCTTGCCGATCACCATGAAGATGAACTCGACCCAGCCCTCGTCACCGTTCCAGCCGGCCAGGGTAAACGGGACGCGCTCGCCCGTCTCGTTGGCGCGGACCATGAGGAACTGTCCAGCGTGCGCATGCTTGGCGATTGCGGGCGCCTCGATGCGGAACTTGAACACCTTCTCCGAGAACTGCGTCTTCTCCAGGATCTTATACATAGAACCCCTCTCTTGTTAGGGCCGCCGAACCGTGCCTCCACGGAAATGGACGGTAGCCCGAATAAAACCGTACGCGCACAGGCG
>USHR01000108.1 GCA_900554495.1 uncultured Collinsella sp. | reverse complement strand
CGATTTGCCCGCGCCCAAAAAGCCGATAAAGAAGATATGGTCGCAGCCGTGTTTGGTGTGCTGGGACATAGCGAGACCTATTCCTCGCAGGGAAGGTCGCGCAGGGCCCGGCGCTCAAAGATACGGAAAATCTGCGTATACCACAGGTCCTGCGTCGCCTGCGGCTTTACCAGGATGGTATCGACGCCGGCGAAGTTGCCGCTCCACACGTCCGTGTAGAGTTGATCACCGATCAGCACCGTCTCGTCGGCCGAGGCGCCGAGGCGCTTAAGGCCCGCCTTGAGGGCAAACGGCGCCGGCTTCATGGCGTGGCTGATGGCCTCGAGTCCCAGCTCGCGCGCAGAGCTCATGACCTGGTCGCGATGCCAGTTGTTGGACACCATGCACAGCTTAAAGCCTTTGGCGCGGGCGGCGTCGAGCCAAGCGGAAACCGCGGCGGGAACCTGCTCGGTGTCGCGCGGCACCAAGGTGTTATCGCGATCGAGCAGAATGGCGCGCTTGCCGTCGGCCCACAGGGTATTAAGGTCGATGCGATCGACCGAGGCAACGTATCGTTTGGGGCTAAAAATCCTCATGCTAATTCCAAGACTGTTGATGCTCTTCGTAGGTTTGCGAGAAGTACTCCTCGTCCTGCGTAATGTAGAAATACAGGTCCTCGGAGTCGGTCGGCTCAAGCGTGGCCTTGAGTGCCTCGAGCGACGGAGAGCAGATGGGCGTGGGCGGCAGACCCTCGTGTTTATAGGTGTTATACGGACTATCGCTCTGCAGGTCGTCGGCGGTAACCTCGCCACCGGTGACATACATCATGGTCGCATCGCTGTTGAGATAGCGCAGACCGTCGAGCTTGCCGGCAAGGCGGTTGTAGAAGACCGAGGCCACGTGCGCACGTTGATCGGCGTTGAGGCCCTCGCGCTCAACGATAGAGGCCAAGTTGACGATGTCGTAGTCGGACATCTCCACGCCGTAGCGTTCCTTGATCTTGGCTTCGCAGCTCGCAAAGTCAAGCGACTTGTACTCGGTCTTAAACTGATCGAGCATGGCGCGAATCACGTCATCGGCCGTCGGCGAATCGCCCAGCGAATAGGTCTTGGGGAACAAGAAACCCTCGAGCGAATCGTTGGCGGCGCCCTTAAGGAAGCTATAGTCGTCAACGTAGTTGGAGGCCTTGGCCTGGTTGAGGAAGTCTTCCTTAGAGATACTGTCGTAGGCCTGGGCCACACGGTCGGCGACTTGATCGACCGTTAGGCCCTCAGGGATAGTCAGCGCATTGGAGCCCGCGTTGGGGCCTTCCATGAGCTGCTGAACAACCTTGGTCGCATCCATGAGTGTGGTGAACGAATAATCACCAGGCTTGAGCGACATATCGGCGTTGAGCTTTTTCACCGCCGCATAATAATCCTTGGGATTTTCGACGATATGATTCTCGGAGAGAATCGAAGCGATGCTGTCACCCGAGGCACCATCGGGAATCGTGATAGTAACCTGCTGGCCTGCAACGACTTTCGTACCCTCACCGCCAAAGAAGCCCTTGACGGCTGGCACGACAAAGAAAACGATCGCGACAAGCGCAAGCACGGCAACAACGCCACCGATAATCATAGGCACCGGGGAGCTTTTCTTTTGAGCACCGCGACGAGCATGCGTGTTGTAGCTCGAGCGGGTCGCCGGAGCAACGCCATGCGAACCACGAGCGTGATGCGAATGCGATTGGGGGGCCTGCATTCGCTGGGTAGGTGCCTGCTGCTTAAAGCGGGTGCCGCCTGCAGGCTGGGCCGTACGAGCAGTGGGCTGCTGAGCCGCGTGAGAAGCCGAATGCTGAACCGAACGAGCAGAAGGCTGCTGACCCGTCCGTTGAACAGGTTGGGCCGAACGAGAGAAGGACTGCGCCGGGCGCGCGGCAGGCTGAGCTGCGCGCTGCGTCGGCTGTGCCGGACGCTGGCCAGGCTGGGCAGGGCGCGACGCCGGCTGCTGTGTACGATTCGGCTGGCGCGGATCGGAAGCACTAGGCATGCGAAACCTCCTCGTTTTTACGATCGAGCCACGTCTGCAAAAACAGGCTGGCGGCAATCATGTCGATCTTGCCCCTCATCTGCTTTTCGTTGAGTCCCTGCTCGCGCAGGATACGCTTGGCCTCTTGCGAGGACAGGCGCTCATCCTCAAACTCCAGCGGAAGGCCGAGCTCATCGGCAATCTTTTGCGCCACGGCGGCAACGCGCTCGGCCTGGGGGCCGGGTTCGCCGGCCATGGTCAGGGGACGTCCGCTTACCAGGATGTCGGGCTCATAGTCCTCAACCAGGTAGCGGAACGTCTTGGCCATACCGGTGACCTCGGCAGCCGGAAGCACCTTGACAGGCATCGCCATCTTGCCATCACGGCTCGAGACGGCGATGCCAATCCTGGTCTCCCCTATGTCCAGCGCGAGCGCAACCACAGCGACTTCTTAGATTCTTAGACGCCGAGCGCGGTCTTAGCGGCCGCGAGGGCATCGGCGATGCCGGCAGCATTCTTGCCACCGGCCTGGGCCATGTTGGGACGACCGCCACCGCGACCGTCGACCAGACCCGCGATCTGCTTGATCACGTTACCGGCGTGGAAACCGGCCTTGACGGCGTCATCGGAGCCGGCAGCGAGCAGGGCCGGAGTGCCCTTCTCAGTCACGCTGGCGACGACACAAGCGACAGGGCCGGCGACCTTCTGATGCACGGTATCCCATACGTTGCGCAGGTCGGCAGCCTCAAGGCCCTGGAGCTCAGCGACGACTAGCTTGTAGCCGCCGAGGTCGACAGCACCCTCGATGGCACTGGAAATGGCGTCGGAGGAGCCACCGGTCAGAGCCTTTTTGAGCTTGTTGGACGTCTCGCGCAGCTCGGCCTGCAGGTTCTCCACGCGGGCGGGAACCTCGTCGACGCGGCACTTGAGCGCAGCGGCGGCGGCGTCAACGAGCGCCAGGCGGTCGGCCATATAGTCGAGAGCACCCTTAGAGGTCACGGCCTCGATACGGCGGACGTTCGAGCCCGTAGAGGACTCGGAAATAATCTTGAACAGGCCGATCTCAGCGGTGTTGGCAGCGTGCGTGCCACCACAGAGCTCGCGGGAGAACGGCTGGTCCTCGGCGCCCACGGAGACGACGCGGACGACATCGCCGTACTTCTCTCCAAACAGAGCGACAGCGCCGGCAGCCTTAGCCTCGTCGATGCCCATGACACGGGTCACGACCGGCTTGGAAGCGAAGATCTGCTGGTTGACCAGGTCCTCGACAGCCTTGAGCTGCTCGGAGGACAGAGCCTCGAAGTGCGTGAAGTCAAAGCGCAGGTGCTCGGGCGTCACCAGCGAGCCGGCCTGAGAGACGTGCTCGCCCAGGACCTGCTTAAGGGCGGCGTCGAGCAGGTGCGTGGCGGTGTGGTTGCGGCGCAGGAAGCCACGGCGCTCGGCGTCGAGCGCGGCGGTAACAGCGGCACCGACAGTCAGCGTGCCATCGGCAACGTGCGCGACGTGAGCATACAGGCCGTTGTGGTTCTTGGTGTCGGCAACGGTCAGAACAACGCCCTCGGCGGAAAGCTCGCCGGCGTCGCCCTGCTGGCCGCCCATCTCGGCGTAGAACGGGGTGCGGTCGAGCACGACGTCGACGTCCTCGCCCGCGGCGGCAGACTCGACGGACTCGCCGTTGCGCACGATAGCGACAACCTTGGCGCCCTCGATAACGTCGTTGTCATAGCCGTCGAACTCAGTCGCGGCAACCTTGTCGGAAAGCTCGACCCACACGTCGTTGAAGCTGCCCCAGGCGTCGCCCTTGGCATTGGCGCGGGCGCGGGCCTTCTGGTCCTCCATGCAGGCAGTGAAGCCGTCCATGTCGACGTCGTGGCCAGCGGTGCCGGCGATCTCGACGGTCAGGTCGATGGGGAAACCAAAGGTGTCGTGCAGCTTAAAGGCAACGTCGCCCGGAAGCACAGCGCCCTCGGCGAGCGCGGCCAGGGCCTCATCCAGGTAAACGCGGCCGTTGTCGAGCGTCGTGGAGAAACGCTCCTCCTCGGAGGCGACGATGCCCTTAACGAGCGCGACGTTCTTGAGCAGCTCGGGATAGGCCTCGCCCATCTGAGCGTTGACCTCGTCGATGAACTTGGTCAGGAAAGCGCCCTCGATGCCCAGCAGGCGGCCGTGGAACACGGCACGACGGAGCAGGCGGCGAAGAACGTACTCGCGACCCTCGTTACCGGGCAGGATGCCGTCCGAGATCATAAAGTCGACAGCGCGGGAGTGGTCGGCGATGATGCGCAGAGAACGGCTGGCACCGGAGTAATCGTCGGCGTCATAGGTCTTGCCGCTGATCTCCTCACCGAGCTTGATGAGATGCTGCATCAGATCGCCGTCGTAGTTAGCGGTCTTGTGCTGCATGATAGCGGCCATGCGCTCCAGACCCATGCCCGTATCGAGGTTGCGGTGCGGCAGCTCCGGCATGGAGCCGTCCTCCTGGCGGTCATACTGGGTAAAGACGAGGTTCCAGAACTCCAGGAAGCGGTCGCAGTCGCAGCCGGGCTTGCAGTCGGGACTACCGCAGCCGACCTCCTCGCCCATGTCAAAGTAGATCTCGGAGCAGGGACCGCAGGGGCCAGTGGGGCCAGCGGCCCAGAAGTTGTCGTCCTCGCCCAGGCGGGAGATGTGGTCCTCGGCAACGCCCAGAGAACGCCACACGTCGTGGGTCTCGTCGTCCTCGGTAAAGACGGTGAAGTACAGGCGGTCGAGCGGCAGCTTGAACTCCTTGGTGATGAGCTCAAAGGCCCAGGCGCAAGCCTGCTCCTTGGAGACGCCGCCAAAAGAGAAGTCGCCGAGCATCTCGAAGAAGGACAGGTGACGGCCGTCCTCGCCGATGCAATCGATGTCGTTGGTGCGGACGCACTTCTGGCAGGAAATCGCGCCGATCTCCTTCATGGTCTTCTTGCCCTGGTAGTACTCCTTAAACTGGTTCATGCCGGCGTTGGCAAGCAGCAGCGAGGGATCATCGGGGACGAGGGACGAAGAAGGATAGAGCTTAAGACCGCGCTCCTCAAAGAAGTTGAGGAACTTGGAGCGGATCTCGGCCGTAGTCATTGACGGGTAGTCAGCACTCATAGAGGGAATCTCCTCGGTTTCGCATCGAAACAGTTCAAACGTAACGATATTACCATCCCGCCGCGCAAGTGCAAAAAAGAGGGCCGGCACAATGCCGGCCCTTCAGCGAAATTGCATGTTAGCGCGTATGAATATTAATCCGAATTACCCCGCTAGTTGTCATCATCGTCCATGGAGCCGTCGATGCCGGTTTTGGTGTCGTCATCCGTGTTGGAATCGTCATCCTTAGCGAAGGGGTTCTTGAAGAAGCCCGTCGCATCGGGCTGCAGACCAGAGAGCTTGATCCAGGGATTATCGAGCTCGGGCTTGGGCATGGCCTTGGCCTCGGGCGCAGTCTCGTTACCGATAAGCTCAGACTCGTAGATGAAGGTGTCGTCGCCGAGCGCGTCGTAGGCGGCGACCGGGTTGCCATCGGCATCGCGGTACGGCGTGCCCTTAAACACGGCACCGTCATAGGCCACAAGCTGTCGGCCGGTCTCATTCTCGAAGTAGTACACGAAGATACCCTTGAGGGCCGCACAAAGCGGGATGGCAATAATCATACCGATGGGGCCCATGAGTGCCGAGCCAATAACGAGCGCCGTGAGGCTCATGATGGGATGCACCTGCACCGAGCTCTGCATGACCTTAGGCGAAATCACGTTATCGGTGACGTTTTGCGCGACCATCGTCACAACGAGCGTCCATAACGCCAACATGGGGCTGAACATGAAACCGAGCACTGTGGCGATTGCTGCGCTCACCCAAGGACCGACGACCGGAACCAAATGCATGATGCCGGTAAAGATAGCCATGAGCGCCGCATACGGATGGCCGATGATCATAAAACCGATAAAGGCGAGGAAACCACCGCAGATGGACGTCACGACCATACCGCGCATGTAGCCGCCGACAGAGCGAGAAAGGATGGCGACCATAAAGCGGTACGAGGTCTCCTTCTCCTGACCGATGATGGTGCAAATCTCGTGGTGCATGCGAGGGTAGTCGCAGGCCATCCAGTACGCAAGCACCAGACCAAGGAAGATCACGAACAACTGCGAGGCCGTATTGGTGATGAGCGGGAACACACCGCGGCCAAGCTCGGCAGCGATCTGAGACACGTACTTCGATGCCACGGTAACAAGCGACGAAAGATTATCGTCCAAATACTCCTTGAGCGGCGTGTTGTTGAGCGTCTTGGCATGCGAGATCATCTCGTTGAGATCGCCACCCGCAACACGAAGCTGCTCGGGCAGGCGGCTCAGGACTTCCATGATCTGACCAAAGA